>NZ_LZMI01000120.1:0-29519 GCF_001665475.1 Gordonia sp. 852002-51296_SCH5728562-b
CCTCAGCGTCGGAGGCCGCGGGCCCCTCGACGCGTGGGATGCGCTGAGTCGGACGATCCCACATGTAGGCGTCGTCGTCCTCGTCGGCGTACGTTTCGGTCTCGGCCGCACCGATCGTCGTCGTCGCGGCATCGTCGGTGTTCTCGGGTGCAGCATGGCGGTTGCGGCCCGCAAGGCCTGCTCCTGCCGCTGTTCCGGCGAGCGCTGTCGTCGTTGCGGCGCCCTTGCCACGACCGGAGTCGCGGTCGTCGACGTAGCCGGGCTCGTCGTCGTAGACGTCGGGGCTCTCGAGGTTCTTGTCAGAGGTGTTGCGGGTCCGCCAGATGATCAGAATCCATGCGAGCAGCAGCAGCGCGCCGATGATGCCGAGGATGAGCGGCAACCAGAATCCGCCCATCTTGAGCAGATTCATGTAGTGGTGGGCACGATCGGCCTGCGCGGTGACCGTCGTGTCCGACCACTGGAAGGTTGCCTTCAGTGCGTCGAGCTTGAAGTCGCGAACCGGCGCGGGCGTCCCGTCGCTCTGGTCGGGCGACTTGAAGTACTGACGCTGATCTTCGCGACCGTTGACGATCGTGCCGGTCTCGGGCTCGACGAAGACGTGGCGGGTCGCCGACGCGTAGCGGTGCATCGTGATCTTGTCGTCGGGCTTCACGCCGCGACCGGAGATGCCCCACCACTTGGCGGGCATCGTGAGCATCGTGCCCAGCGCGGCCTCACCCTGTGCGTTGGGCAGCGACGAGAGGTCGGTCTCGGGAACCTCGGAGACGAACTCGTAGGTCTTGACCCCGTTGAAGGTCTTCTCGCCGACGTACTTGGCGGGCTGGTCCTGCCGGGTGTTGAGGTCGTAATAGAGGTACGAGCGCTTCTTGACGTTGAAGCCGAACTTGTACTGGAAGCCCTTACGGTCGGGCAACTGGACAGACACGTCCTCGACGTTCACGCCCTCCGGTGCCGCCTCGAGCTGCAGCGAGCTGACGGTTCCGTTGGGCACCGACGTCTTGCGGTTGACCGATACCCGGTCGATGGTCGCGGTGAGCAGACCGTCGTCGCATTTCAGGTCGCCTTCGGCGCGGGGAGCGGGCGGTGTTGTCTCCTTGCCATCGGCGTCGCGGATGCGGTCGATCTGAACCGTCTGCGCGGACTGCACCGTCGCCTGTCGCTTGTCCGACGGCTCGATGATCACGCTCCGACGCTGCTGCGTCAGATGTGCGTCGAGTGTGCGGGCCTTGGGCTGGGAGATCGAGCAGCGATCGAAGATGACCGCGGGGAAGCGTTCACCGGCCGAGCCGTCGGCTGGGACTGTCGACGCGTCGGATGTGATGTCGAGATCGAGTGGCACCACGCGCAACTGTGGCACCAGGAACGCCGGGATGGCGATCGCCGCGGTGATGCAAGCAACCCCGAGGAATGCCAGCAGCGCCAGCCAAACTCGTCTCATTCTCGACTCCTGTGCGGTTCGGGCCCGGTGCATCGTGTCGACGAGCAGGCCACGGTCAACGCTCTCACCCTAATGGTCGGCCACCGGGTATCAGCCCATGCCGGTTCGATCGGCACGCCGGTCCCGTTCGGCTTCCTTCATGATTCCGGCCATGTAGCCGTAGATCTCCGCGTCCGACATCGCCTTCCAGCGCGGTGCCAGCAGCTTCATGTACTTCTCGACATAGAGCAGTTGCTTTCCGACGAGTACCAACTCCCGCGGCAATCGGGCGTCGTGCGCGCGTGCGACCGCGGCGAGTTGTCGCCCGAGGTCGGTGTAGCTCATGTCGCCGAGATCCGTGGTCGACAGCGGTGTGGTGATCTTGCGAATGTCAGCCCCGCCCTGGGTCGTCGAACCGGGGTTGCGGACGGCTCCCAGCAGGAAGATGGCGCGACCCGCCGATTCGTAGTCGTTGCGGACGATCAGGTCGACGACGAGCTGACGCAGGATGCGTCGGGTTCGTGGTGTGAAGCGTCCGACGATCCCGAAGTCGAGCAGCACCAGGCGGCCGTCGGCGTCGACGAGGACGTTGCCCGCGTGGAGGTCGCCGTGGAACAAGCCGCCGTGAAACGCCGACTCGAGCAGCGACAGCAACAGGTTTCGACACAGCGCGACCCCATCGTGCCCCGCGGCGCGCACAGCAGCGGCGTCGTCGATGCGGGTGGCGTAGATGCGTTCCATCGTCATGACGCGCGGGGTTGTCAGGTCGTCGTAGACCTGGGGAACGCGAACGCGATCACCGAACTGTCCGGGTTTGAGACATTCGTACCATTCGCGCATGGCGTCGGCCTCGTTGCGGAAGTCGAGCTCGGCGTCGAGACCGTCGGCAAAATCTTCGACGACGTGCCGCGCCGACAACATCCGGCCGTACTCGGAGATCTCGGCGAGGCCCGCGAGCCGTTCGAGGATCGCGACGTCGGGCGCGAGGCGTTCGGCGATTCCGGGACGTTGGATCTTGACGACGACCTCGTCGCCGCTGTGCAGCGTCGCGGTATGGACCTGGGCGATGGACGCCGATGCGATCGGCACGGGGTCGAACTCGGCGAAGACGTCCTCGGGTGCGCTGCCGATCTCGTCGATGAAGACCTGCCGGATCGCGTCGGGGTCGGCGGGCGGAACGCTGTCGAGGAGCGATTCGAACTCCGACCCCAACGTCTCGGTGAAAACGCCGGGGCTCGACGCGATGAGCTGGCCGAGTTTCACGTAGGTGGGGCCCAGGTGCTCGAAGGTCGCACGCACTTGCGCGGCCGCGCGCTTGCCACTCGGTGCACGCAGGTGCGCTGCGTCGAATGCGGTGTCGAGGAGGAATTTGCCGACGCCAAGAGTTGCGTGGGCGGTGGTCACTCCCAGGCGCGTGACCTCGGCGATTGGCGACGCCGGGCGCAGACGTGCGCGGCGACCGTCGTCAACTGTGCTGTCCATGTTCCCCCCCTGCTCGTCGTGCTTGCCGGTTCTCGCATCGCGCCCAGTGTAGGAGGTCGAAGTCGGGAATCGGACATGACGTGCAAACGGCCGAGGTGTCTGGCCTCGCGTCAGCCGTGCTCCGGCTCGCCCGAGACCCGGTGGTCGGCGTGGTTGAGAGCCTCCGCGATGACCCTTCCGACGTGGCCGTCGCGCAGGCGGTAGATGATTCGACGCCCCTCGCGTCGTGTGTCGACGAGCCCGGTGAAGCGCAGCTTGGCCAGGTGCTGGCTGACAGCGGTCCGCGAGGCCCCGACAGCCTCGGTCAGGGCTGAGACATCACGCTCTTCGTCGCGCAGCAGCCAGAGGATGTGTAGCCGCGTGGGATCGGACAGCATGGTGAACAGTGCTGTTGAGGTGCCGAGGAGTTCCGGGTCGGGGCTGACCCGGTGCTCGAGGCTCGGGGCAGGGGTGGCTGCCTGTTTCATCGGCGGTGATCACCGTTCGTCTGCGGTTGCGGTTGCTCGATTCATCGTAAGTGAGATCCGCGGGTGCATACGTAGGTTCGCCGGCCGTGTGTTCGCTGTTCGGGTGGTCGCTGTTCGGGTGGTACTGACCGGTCGCCAGCTGTACGCAGCGCCGACGAGTCCGAGCAGCGCGAGCGCCGACAGCACGAGAGCGCACACCGCTTGCCCGCTGGTCGACGCGCCGAGGCCCGCGAGGGGATAGGTCACCAGAAACGCGGCGTGTGAGAGCGAGAACTGTGCGGTGAACACGTCGTCGCGGTCGGCGTCGGTGCTGTGATCGCGCAGCAGGCGCGCGGTACCGGTCGAGATGATCGACGTCGCGGCACCGAGCACAGCCCAGAGTGCGAGCAACGAGATGTACGACGACGCGCCCAGCCACGCCGCCATCGCCGCAACGCCGATCACGCAGGCGAGGGCACAGGCCAGCATCGGTCGTGAGGTTCCGGCTCGTCGGAAGATCAGCGGCCCGAGGATCGCCGCGGCGATCGACCCCGCGCCGAACGCGGCGAAGGCCACCGCAACCGCGGTCGCGGAACCTCCGAGGTCGGCTCGAACGAAGACCACGGTGCCGACCATGACCAGTGCGGTTGCCGCGGCGACGACAACGTTGACCCACAACACGCCGCGAAATACACCGCGCGCCAGCATGATTCGACAACCCGCGAAGGTTCGGCGGGCGAAGCTCTCGGCGGAGGTGGAGGTGGAGGTGGGCCTTTCGTTGATGCTGCTGCGGTTGATGTCTCTGCGGCACGAGAGGACGAGGACAGCGGACGCGGCAAAGCCGAGCGCGGTGCCGACGAACAGCGTCGAGTACGACACGACGGTCAGCAGTGCCGCCGCGATCAGTGGGCTGCCGACGGATTCGAGGTCGTAGGCGATCCGCGATGCCGCGACGGCGGACGAGTAGTCGTCGCCGTCGTCGACCACGCGCGCGATGGTTGCCGAGAAGGTCGGTGTGAAGGTCGCCGATGCGGTCTGCAACGCGAACACCAGCAGATAGATCTGCCAGACGTGGCCGACCCATGGCAGGCAGCAGGCCATGCCGAGACGTACGAGGTCGGCGCCGACGAGCACCCGTGAGGCCGGCAGGGCAGCGACGAGGGCGCGCATCACCGGGGCCATGACGACGTACGCGACCATCTTCACGGCGAGCGCGGTGCCCAGGACACGTCCGGCGTCGGGACCTGCGAGGTCGTAGGCGAGCAGACCCAACGCCACGGTGAGCAGGCCGGTGCCCAGCAGTGACACGACCTGCGCGCCGTAGAGCCGACGGAAGGTCGGATAGGTGAATGCCCGCACAGCACGATGGTAACAATATGTGCGCATATGTGCACATATATGAGGTGGCGCTGCATACCCTAGGGGGGTATAACGGGGTCATGGAACCGCACCGGCACACGACTGAGGGCGCAGCACCGCGCCACGACGAGCACATGAGCCACGGGGAGATGGGCCACGGGGCGCACGGTCATATGGACCACGTCGCGATGTTCCGACGGTTGTTCTGGATCATGTGCGTGATCGCGATTCCGGTGGTCGTGGCCTCGCCGATGTTCGGGTCGATCGTCGGCTACACCGTCCCCGACAACGCGGTGCGACTGATCTCGCCGGTGCTCGGCACGGTCATGTACCTCTGGGGCGGACGGCCGTTCCTGACCGGTGCCGTGAGCGAACTTCGCTCGCGCACACCCGGAATGATGACCCTCATCGCGCTGGCGATCACGGTCGCATTCGTCGCGTCGTGGGGTGCGTCGCTTCACCTGCTCCCTCACGATCTCGACTTCTGGTGGGAGCTGGCACTTCTCATCGTCATCATGCTGCTCGGGCACTGGATAGAGATGCGCTCGATCGCGCAGACCACGTCGGCACTCGATTCGCTCGCATCATTGATGCCGGACGAAGCCGAGCGCGTCGTCGGCGATCCAGGTGGTGGGCAGACCGAGACGGTCGCCCCGGCCGACCTTGTCCAGGGCGACGTGGTGATCGTGCGTCCAGGCGGCAGGGTTCCCGCGGACGGTGTAATCATCGACGGCACAGCAGAACTCGACGAGTCGATGATCACCGGAGAGTCTGATCTCGTCACCCGCAAGGTCGGCGACAAGGTGGTCGCCGGAACGGTAACCGCCGACTCGGCGATCACGGTGAGGGTCAGAGCTGTCGGCGACGACACGACGCTCGCGGGCATCCAGCGTCTCGTTGCGCAAGCGCAGAATTCGACGTCGCGTGCGCAACGACTCGCCGATCGTGCTGCGGGCTGGCTCTTTTGGTTCGCGCTTGGCGCCGCGGCGCTGACCGCCATCATCTGGACGGCGATCGGACAACCCGAGGACGCAGTCATCCGCACGATCACGGTGCTGGTCATCGCGTGCCCGCACGCACTCGGACTCGCGATACCGCTGGTGGTCTCGATCGCCACCGAACGTGCCGCCCGGATGGGTGTGCTCGTCACCAATCGGATCGCGCTCGAAACCCTTCGGCAAATCGACGTCGTCTGCTTCGACAAGACCGGAACGCTTACTCGTGGACGGCCCGAGGTGAACGATATCGTTGCGCGCGAGGGGTATTCGAAGGACGAGCTTCTCGGTCTCGCAGCGTCGGCCGAATTGCAGAGCGAGCACCCGCTCGCTCGCGCCATCGTGCGCGCCGCGCAGGACGAGGGTGTGCGCACAGCGTCGTCGAAGGATTTCAGTACGCACGCCGCAACGGGTGTGCGCGCTGTCGTCGACGGTCGGCAGGTGTCCGTCGGCGGTCCGAGGCTCGTCGAAAATGTCGCTGTCCCAGATGATCTCGCCTCTGCTGCACGGGACCTTCGGGGAAACACGGTGCTGTACGTCATGATCGACGACGAGGTCGTCGGAGTGATCGCACTCGCCGACGAACCGCGTCCCGAATCGGCCCAGGCCGTCGCCGAGCTCCGCGACCGCGGCATCGAATCGGTGATGATTACCGGTGATGCCCGGGACGTCGCCGACCGGGTGGCCAAGGCGGTGGGCATCACGGAGGTGCACGCGCAGGTACGGCCGGAAGACAAGGAGCAGATCGTCTCCGACCTGCAGAAGCAGGGCCACACCGTTGCCTTCGTCGGCGACGGAGTCAACGACGCGCCTGCCCTCGCGCGCGCCGATGTCGGTATCGCGATCGGCGCGGGCACCGACGTGGCGATCGGGTCGGCGGGCGTCGTGCTCGCCGGTGACGACCCGCGGACCGTCGTGTCGGCGATCGAACTCTCACGCAAGGCGTACCGCAAGATGAAGCAGAACCTCTGGTGGGCCGCCGGGTACAACATCATCTCGGTGCCGCTCGCAGCCGGCATCCTTGCGCCGATCGGGTTCGTGCTCCCGATGGCGGTCGGAGCGTTGCTGATGTCGTTGTCGACGATCATCGTCGCCCTCAATGCCCAACTCCTACGTCGAGCCGATCTACACGAACCGCGAATGTCGGCGTAGTCTTCGGGGAGGGTTTTCGACTGTGGGTCGAAAACGCTCGGGTTGAAAACACTCAGCGGTCGAAACACCGTTCGGCGAAGGAGCACGCACATGGCGCTCGATCTCACACGTGCCGATCTCGTGGCCGATCTCGTCGTGGTCGGGGCGGGGGTCGCGGGGCTGACCGCCGCACTGCGCGCAGCGGAGCTCGGGCTGCGCGTGGTGATCTGCAACAAAGGTGCTGCTTACAGCCCTGAATCGCGTGCACATGCCGGGCCGGTCGAGCATGCCGGGCCAGCTCAACATGGAGCGCCGGTCGAGCACAGCACCTCGACGTACTACGCCCAGGGCGGCGTCGCGGTGGTCGCGCCCGACAGCGCCGACGACAGCGTCGACTTGCACCTGCACGACACGCTGGTCGCCGGTGCGGGGCTCGGCGATCCCGAGATCTCGCGCGAGATCCTCGCGGACGGATGGTCTGCGGTGTCGCGCCTGCTCGGATGGGGTGCGCAGTTCGATCGTGATGCTTCGGGTCGGCTCACCCGCACGCGCGAGGGCGGACACAGTGTGCGTCGGATCATCCACGCCGGCGGCGACGCCACGGGCGCGCAAATCCAGCAGGCACTCTCGGCGGCCGTCGCCACCGTGATTCGACGCGGCGACGTGCGGGTCCTCGACGACTGCACCGTCACCCACGTACTCACCACGAACGAGCGGGCCGTCGGCGTCGCGTACCTCGGCGCGGATGGACCGGGAGTGGTGCACGCCCCGACGGTGCTGCTCGCGACGGGTGGCAGCGGACACCTCTTCGCCGCGACCACCAACCCGGCGGGTGCCACTGCAGACGGCCTGGCGCTCGCACTTCGCGCGGGCGCCGACGTTGCCGACCTCGAGTTCGTGCAGTTCCATCCGACGATGCTCTACACGCCGGGAGCGCGAGGTCGGCGCACGCTGGTCACGGAGGCCATCCGCGGTGAGGGCGGACGCCTCGTCGACGTCGACGGAAAGTCGGTGACCGAGGGCGTCCATCCGCTCGGCGATCTCGCACCGCGCGATGTCGTCGCCAACGCCGTGACGGCTGCGATGGAACGCACCGGACATCCGTGCGTGTACCTCGACATCTCGGCGATCGACGACTTTGTCACACGATTCCCGACGGTCAACGCCGGACTGCGCGCAGCGGGCCTCGACCCCGCGGACGGGCGCATCCCGGTGGTGCCGGGCGCCCACTATCAGTGCGGTGGCGTCGTCACCGACGCACACGGGCGCACCAGCGTCGCGGGGCTACTTGCCGCAGGAGAGGTCGCCCGAACGGGACTGCATGGCGCCAACCGGCTGGCATCCAACTCGCTGCTCGAGGGGCTGGTGGTGGGCGTGCGCGCGGCCGACGTCGCAGCGCTGGCCAGGGCTGATGGTGCTGTCGACACCACGTCTTTTGGTGATGTCGATGCGGGTGTCGAGCACGTAGTGGACCGAGAGGCGCTGCAAAATGCGATGTCGCGCTTCGTCGGATTGCGACGGAACGCGGAGGGACTCGGGCGCGTCGCGGCGCTGCTCGACGACGCGAGTCCGCGGGTCGTCGCAACGCAGCGCGACGTCGAAGATGCCGCGCTGACATTGGCCGCGCGGGCCGTCGTGACAGCCGCGCTGGCGCGGACCAGCTCACGCGGATGCCATGTGCGCACCGACGAACAATGCCCGGCTACGGATCTTCACGGGACCGGTGAACAGAGTTCGCCACGCTTCCGACTGATCGACGGCGATGTCTGCGCCGTCGGGGTAGAAGTGCCAGCACTCACTTCCGTAGACTGACGCCGGGGAGTGGGTCGATTGACGCACCGCATGCCGTGACCACAGTTGATCCGACTGTGACGTGCCGTGCGATCGCGAGTAGCGTCGTCGCCACACGCAAGCTGCGCGTATTCGGGCCGATGGGAGGACCGTATGGACGGCCAGGGTTGCTGGTCAACGGTTGTGTGCTCCGCGGAGGAACGTCGCGCGCTCGGTTTGAGCGGGTCGTCGGAATGGCTGCTGCAGTGTCGACTGGCAGCCGGACACGCGGGTAATCACGCCACCGATGCGAGTACTCGACCGCGGAGCGACAGACGGCTCTGGCTCGAATGGAATGACTTCGACGACCGCGCGCAATCGCTCATCGAGCGCAATCCGTGCCCGGTGCCGTCGCCCGAGGGAGCGCGTTGCGTCTTCTTCAACGGACACGGCGGCCCGCACTTCTATGCGCGGTCTAACGGGCACGCGCCGAGCCCTGTGCCTGGCAACGGCGGTGTCCGACGCGCGCCCGGTGGGGTTGCGCCGCAACCCGTCGGGACCCCCGACCAGCCACAGCGCAGTGGCCCGTCGACGGGCGATCTCCCGATCGCTGCGGGTAACGCCGGGTCGCATCGGCTCGACGATCCGCGCGGGTCGTCGCTCCGCGAGGCCCCACCCGCGCAGCAGTCGGTGTCGTCGCATTCGGGGTCAACGCATTCTGGGTCAACGCAGTCGGCTGCGGCACACGCCTATCGCGGTGGGCGGCGATCGACCAACGCCGAACCGCCGCCGACGCCCGCCTTCCAAGCCAACAGGCACCAGGCTCTCGACGTGACCGGTCAGCGGTCCGTCGAGCAGCCACCATCACCCCAGTCACCATCACCCCAGCCAGCATCACCCCAGCCCCCGTCACCGCCGCAGCAACACGTCGACCCGTTGCAGGGTGGTCGTCCGGCATCCGGCGCTCAGCCCGATCCGGTGAGTGACGCGCTGCGTGAGGTTGCCGCGGCATTGGCAAAGCTCGCCGACGCACTGCAGCGCGCGCGTTTCTGAGTCAGGCAGTTTGTCGTCACGCGGGTTGTCGGGGTCCGACTTCGTGCTCGATGGCACCTCGGAGTAGGTCACGGGCGCGGGCCAGCTCGATGGAGCCGCTGTGCCATCGTTCGCTGAGTCCTTCGACCAATGCGGTCAGCCGGGCAGCGGTCGCGGCGGGGTCAGTGGTGATGGCGTCCGGGATTCGGGTGATGAGGTCTTCGACGTCTCGGTCCCAGGCGGCGGTGCTCGCCCGGAGAGGTTCTTGGAGGGCGGGAGTGAACGCCGCGCTCGCTCGTAGCTCGCCCCAGGCAACGCTCGCGGTGCGCACCTCGTCGGTGTCTTGCAGTTCGTCGAGCAGCATTGACTCCAGCTGTGTCCGGGGGTGGGAGTCGGCGCTAGGTGTCGTGTAGTCCTGAGCGCGCTCGTTGATGTATTCGAGTGCAGCCCGCAGGATGCCGTCGCGGTCGGTGAAGTGGTAATAGATCAGCGCGGTCGACACCCCGGCTTCGGCGCTCAACTGCGCTACGCGCAGCCCGCGCACGCCGTGTTCGGCGATGACGCGCACCGCTGCCTCCAGGATGCTGGTTCGACGGTCAGACATCTCTTCTCCGAAGATCGACCCACGCTCAGAGTGCGGGTGCAGGATTGGTGGGCGCCGATGTTCAGGCCGGCTGCTGTTGAGTGGCGCAGTGGATTCCGCCGCCTCCGGCAGCAATGCCGTCGATGTTGACCTGCACCACTTCACGGTCGGGGAACAGCTGTTGCAGCGTGTCCTTCGCGGCGGCATCGGTGTCGGAGGCCCCGAACTGCGGACCGATCACCGCACCGTTGCAGACGTAGAAGTTGATGTACCCGGCCGCGAAGTCGTCGCTGGCGAACTGCTCACGCACACTCGATGGGCTCTCGAGTTGTTCGACCGTCAGTGGTCGGCCGCGCGCGTCCGTCGCCGCATGCAGGATGTCGAGATGGCGGTGCGTGACGTCATAGTCGAATGACTCGGGATCGGTCTCCAGTCCTGCGACCACCGTTCCGGGACTGGCGAAACGGGCGTAGAAGTCGGTGTGCCCGTCGGTGATGTCCTTGCCACGTACCCCAGGCAACCAGATCACCTTCGTCACGCCGAGTAGGCGATCGAGCTCGCCTTCGACATCTGCCTTCGACCACCCGGGGTTGCGGTTGTTGTTCAACACGCAGCTCTCGGTGATGATCGCGGTGCCCTCACCATCGACTTCGAGCGCCCCGCCCTCCAGCACGAGATCGGTGTGCACCGTCTCCGCGCCACCGCGTCGGGCGACGAAATCTGCGACCTTGCTGTCGCGGCCGTGGTCTTGCTTTCCGCCCCAGCCATTGAAGTTGAAATCCACGCCACCCGCGGTGGTATCCGTTTTCACGAACACCGGGCCGGTGTCACGAATCCAGAGATCATCCAGGGGACACGCCACCAACTCGACGTTCGCTCCGCCGATCAACTCTCGAGCCACGCCCATCTCGTCGGGCGACACCAACATCGACACAGGTTCGAACCGGGAGATGGTGGTAGCGATCATCGCGAGGTTACGTTGCACCTCCGGCACCAGCCGCGCGCCCCAGATCGCCTCGCCGGCGGCGAAGGCCATCCACGTTCGCGTGTGCCGTTGACCTTCGTCTGGCATCACCCATCGCCGCTCGTCCGACCGCCGTTCGCCCGATGACGTCGCGGCGGTGTCGCCGTCACTGCACGCCGCGAGCACGGCAGCACCGATCGCGGTGGCTGACAGCTGCAGAAAAGCACGGCGTCGCATTTCTGGGGTTCCTCTCGTCCTGGCACTCGGTCCCGCGGGTGACCTCTAGGCAGCGTAGATCCTGACTGAATATTCAGTCAAGAATGGAGGCGCGGCGAGCATGGCGATCCGACGCTCATGCGGCCGATCGCGATATACCCTAGGGGGGTACCGTTTCATGACGATTCCTGGTATACCGGTAAGGGGTATACGAGGAGAGTGACCATGACCGTAGACGCGACACCGGACGCCGGGGCCAACACAGACGCCGAGCACAACGCGCACGGATACATCACGCGCAAAGACGACTACCTCAAGCGTCTTCGACGCATCGAGGGACAGGCGCGTGGGCTTCAGCGCATGGTCGACGACGAGGAGTACTGCATCGACATCCTCACCCAGTTGTCGGCGATGACCAAGGCCCTGCAGGCAGTCGGACTCGGCCTGCTCGAAGAGCACATGAACCACTGTGTGGTACACGCCGCGCAGGAGAGTGACGACGCGGGTCGTGCGAAGGTCGACGAGGCAATGGCCGCGATCGCCCGGCTCGTCAAGTCCTGATGCGGCCAGCCAAGTCGATGCAGTCAACACTGACGACGATCAACCACCATGAAAGGTAACCGAATACGATGACCACAAGCACCTACACCGTCACCGGCATGACCTGCGGCCACTGCGTCGCATCGGTTCGCGAGGAGATCGGCGAGATCCCCGGCGTGAACAATGTTGACGTGACGTTGGAGACGGGCGTCGTCGAGATCTCCAGCGATCGCGAACTCGCGCGCGACGAGGTCTCCGACGCCGTGTCCGAAGCCGGATACGAGCTGGTCTGACATGTCCACGACGTACACGACGCACGGTGAGGGGCCGGCCACCGTCGTCGACCTCGACATCACCGGCATGACGTGTGCGTCGTGCGCGAATCGCATCGAGCGCAAGCTCAACAAACTCGACGGCGTCCACGCCACGGTGAACTTCGCGACCGAGAGGGCGACGGTCGACGGCACAGCCGACGTCGACACCCTCGTCGCCACGGTGAAGGATGCCGGATACACTGCGACGCCGGTGCGTCCGAAAGCTGTTGGCGGGTCGTCTGATTCAGGATTGGACGACGGAGCCGAGGCTTCTGCGATCGATTCGAGTCCCGCTGCCGTCGAGCTGCGGGGGTTGCGTCAGCGACTCATCATCTCGGCGTTGTTGTCGATACCGGTCATCGTCCTCGCGATGGTGCCCGCATGGCAGTTCACCAACTGGCAGTGGCTGTCGCTGACTCTTGCTGCGCCCGTGATCGTTTGGGGCGGCTATCCGTTCCACCTCGCCGCGTGGCGCAACCTGCGGCACGGCACTGCGACCATGGACACGCTGGTGTCGATGGGCACTCTCGCCGCATTCGGATGGTCGCTGTACGCCCTGTTCTTCGGCATGGCCGGAATGCCGGGCATGACACACGGATTCGAGCTTCTCCCCGAGCGCGGAGCGGGAGCGTCGTTCATCTATCTCGAGGCTGCGGCAGGCGTCACGACCTTCATCCTCGCGGGACGCTATGCGGAGAAACGCGCCAAAATCCGTGCGGGCGACGCGCTTCGGGCGCTCATGGATCTCGGTGCGAAGGACGTCGTGATCCGACGTGCGGGCAGTGAGGTGCGGGTCCCGATCGGAGACCTCGCCGTCGGAGACGAGTTCGTCGTCCGTCCGGGCGAGAAGATCGCTACCGACGGAGTGGTCGTCGAGGGTGTCTCCGCTGTCGACATGTCCATGCTCACAGGCGAATCCGTGCCCGTCGAGGTGACCGTCGACGACGACGTCGTCGGTGCGACGATCAACACGAGCGGACGGCTCGTGGTTCGTGCGACCCACGTCGGTTCCGATACCGCGCTGGCGCAGATGGCCCGGATGGTCGAGGCAGCGCAGGCGGGTAAGGCCCAGGTCCAGCGACTCGCCGATCGGATCTCCGGCGTCTTTGTTCCCACCGTCATGCTCATTGCCCTTGGCGCACTGATCTTCTGGTGGGTCGACGGTTCGGTACTGACGGCGTTCACCGCGGCGGTCTCGGTCCTGATCATCGCGTGCCCCTGTGCGCTCGGACTCGCGACACCGACCGCGTTGATGGTCGGCACCGGACGTGGTGCGCAACTCGGAATCCTGCTGTCGGGCCCCGAGGTGCTCGAGAAGACCCGACGCATCGACACCGTCGTGCTGGACAAGACCGGCACCGTGACGACCGGCGAGATGCGCGTCGAGGCCGTGCACCCCGCAGCAGGGGTCTCCGCAGACGAGGTCACCACCCTCGCCGCGGCGGTGGAGAAGGGATCTGAACATCCCATCGGCCGCGCCATTGTCGTTGCTGCACAAGATCTTCCGGTACCAGAGGTAGACGAGTTCGACGCCGCTCACGGCATCGGTGTGTCGGGGAAGGTCGGGACGAGCAGCGTCGCCGTCAGCGGGCCTGCGCATCTCGACGTCGAACTCGACGAAGGGCTTCGCAGTGCCATCGACGATGCCCAGGCCGCGGGAGCCACTCCCGTCGTCGTGCTGCGCGACGGTACACCTCGCGGTGTCATCGTGGTGTCGGACACGGTGAAACCGGTTGCCGCCGAAGCGATTTCGCGTATGAAGAAGGCGGGGTTGCGACCAGTTCTGTTGACTGGTGACAACGCGGGCGCCGCACAGCACGTGGCCGACATCGTCGGTATCGACACCGTGATCTCCGATGTGCGGCCGGAGGATAAGGTTGCCGAGGTCGTACGCCTACAGCAGTCGGGCGGCTCCGTGGCGATGGTCGGCGACGGCATCAACGACGCACCAGCGCTCGCGCAGGCCGACCTCGGCATCGCGATGGGCACCGGTACCGATGTCGCGATCGCCGCCAGCGACGTGACTGTCGTCGACGGTGACCTGAACAAGGTGCTCGACGCGATCGCGTTGTCGCGCGCGACATTACGGACGATCAAGCAGAACTTGTTCTGGGCATTCGGCTACAACGTCGCCGCGATTCCGCTCGCCGCGGCCGCGCTGCTCAATCCGATGATCGCGGGCGCCGCGATGGCGTTCTCGTCGGTGTTCGTCGTGCTGAACAGCCTGCGCCTGCGGAGGTTTACGCCGCGGCGGTGATCTCGACAAGCTCGATCAGCGGGGGTGCAGCTCGATCGGCGGGTGGGGTGATCTCGACAGGCTCGATCAACGGGAACGGCTCGATCAGCGGTGGAGCCGCTCGGTCGGCGGGTGATCTCGACAAGCTCGATCAGCGGGAAGCAGCTCGATCAGCGGGAAGCAGCTCGATCGGCGTGGGGTGGCTCGATCAGCGGGGGTGCAGCTCGATCAGCGGGTGATCTCGACAAGCTCGATCAACGGGAACGGCTCGATCAGCGGTGTTGCAGCTCGATCGGCGGGTGGGGTGGCTCGATCAGCGGTGGGGCAGCGCGGCGGCGTGGCGTCCGGCGCGGCGTCCGAAGTACGAACCCTCGCCCAGTTGTGTTCCGCTGGCGTAGCCCTTGCTGTCCTGCGCGATGTTCGCCGCGCCCGCGCCCGCTGCGTAGAGTCCGGGAATCGCGGCGCCGGCGGCGTCGAGCACCTCGCCGTCGACCGAGGTTGCCATGCCGCCGAGTGTGAACCCCGCGTACATCGCCTTACCGAGGCTCATGTCGAAGACCGCCCAGGGCCCCTTGTCCTGCGGCGCAAGGTATTCGGGTGCCTTGTGGAAGTCCGGGTCCTCTCCGCGCGCGGCGTTCTCGTTGTACCGATCGAGGCTCGCCTGGAGTTTTCCGGTCGGAATGCCAAGCGCCTGTTCGGCTTCCGCGATCGTCTCGTAGCCGTCGACAAACGGCACCAGCGGCATGCGCGGCCGCTTCATGTGCGCTTCGTCGACGATCAGGTATGCCGTCGAATCTGGTTGTTCGAGAACGAAACTCGACGTCCGTGAGTGGTAGGAGTCCTCCGCGACAAAGCGATCGCCGTTCTTGTTCACCGCGATCCCGGTCAGCAGAATGGCGGGCGGATACACAGGTGCGGTGCAGAAGGCCTGATCCATGTGCTTGAGTTCGGCACCCACCGAGACGCCCATGCGGAGTCCGAGGCCGTCGTCGTAGGTATTGCCTAGGACATACGGCTTCTCGGTGAGCCACGGTACGTTCTCGGCGACCATGTCGGAGTTCATCACGAACCCTCCCGCGGCGATGACCACACCCTTAGCCCTGATCACCCCGTCGCCGCTGCCGGGGCTGTGCCACGCGACTCCGGCGACAGCGCCGTCGTCGACGACGAGTTGCCGCGCGCCGGTTTCGTAGCGCACCTCCACCCCGAGGTCGGCGAGACGTTTCACCAGCAACTCGACGATCATCGCGGCACCGCCCGTGTCGCCGGGGACCGGAACCTTGTGCCCACGCGGGGCGGGAACGGCCATGGTGTTGAACGGCCACACCTTCTCGTTGCCGGTGTACATCAGACCCTGCGTCTCGGGCTGGACGACGGCCTTCTCCGGGTAATAGCTGCGCTCGAACTGGAAGCCGAGAGCCTCGAGCCAGTCGAAATGCTCGACGCTGTCGACGCAGTACGCATGGATCTTGTCCGGCTCCGGATCGCTGGAGACCGCGGTGATGTACCGCTCCATCTCCTCGGCGGAATCGTCGTGCCCGGTGGCCTTCTGGACCGCCGTACCGCCGCCGAGGTAGAAGTGTCCGCCCGCGAGCGCCGTCGTTCCGCCTGCCGCCGCAGCACGTTCGAGGACCAGAACGCGTGCCCCGTTCGACGCCGCCTCCACCGCGGCGCATCCGCCTGCGATGCCCAGTCCGATTACCACGACGTCGACCTCGTCGCTGAACTGCGTCACCGCGCCGAGGGAGAGGGTGTCGGGAATCCGTGTGCCGTCAGCCATGCGGGTTAGCGTAGACCAAAAACTAGAACGTGTTCTAGTGATTGGGGGTCCTGCGTTTGCTCTCTCCTCAGGCTCGAGAGGTATCAAGGAGTGTGTCCTCGGGACGAACCCTCACCAGACCTGACGTCGACGACAACCGTCGACCGTCGACTCATGACGGCCCCGCAGCGGTCGCCGGGCTGATCGCGGTCGGTGCGGGCCTCGCCGTTGGCGAGTTGTGTGCGGTTCCGATCTCGGAGAACAGTTCGCCATTCTTCGCCGTCGGCTCGACGGTCGTCGACCACACGCCGCAGGCGGTCCGTGAGTGGGCGATCGGCACCTTCGGTACGTCGGACAAGACCGCCCTGTTCACCGGGATGGCGCTGATCATCGTCGTCCTCGCAGCGGCAACGGGCGTGCTGGAGCGGCGTCGACCTCCCTTCGGCTGCGTCGTGATCGGAGTGTTCGCGGTGGTCGGGGTGGTCGCGGCACTCAACCGGTCGGGTTCGAGCGGCGCCTACATCATTCCGTCGCTGCTCGCCGGGGTCGTCGGTATCGGGGTGCTGCGACTGCTCCTACGACAACTCGACGCCACGCAAGACACCTACGACGACGAGCAACAGGACGACGAGCAACAGTCCGGGGTCCCACGGCGCTTCGTCCTGACGGCTGCGGGAATCGCGGTCGCAGCCATCGCCGTCGGCGCCGTCGGCCGCAAACTCCTTGCCGACGCCGCGCGCACCGTCGCCGATCGCGCAGGGATCAAGCTGCCCGCCCCCGCCTCACCGGCACCGCCGATCCCCGCGGGCGCCGACATCGGTGTGCAGGGCGCGACGACGTACGTCACCGACAACGCGTCGTTCTACCGCATCGACACCGCCCTACAGGTGCCTCAACTGACCACCACGGACTGGACGCTGCGGGTGCACGGCCTCGTCGACGAGGAGTTCACCCTCACCTGGGACGAACTGCTCGCCATGCCCATGACCGAACGCGTCGTGACGTTGACCTGCGTGTCCAACGAGGTCGGCGGCGATCTCATCGGCAATGCACGCTGGCTCGGCGTGCCGATGAAGACTCTCCTCGACAGGGCAGGCGTGCGCCCGGGCGCCGACATGTTGTTCTCGACGAGCTCAGACGGCTGGACCGCGGGCACGCCCGTATCGGCGATCACCGACAAGCGGGACGCGCTGCTCGCCGTCGCGATGAACGGCGAGCCGCTGCCGATCGAACACGGATTCCCTGTGCGACAAGTGATTCCGGGCCTGTACGGGTATGTGTCGGCGACGAAGTGGGTGACCGATTGGGAGCTCACCCGCTTCTCCGACGCCCAGGCGTACTGGACCACGCGCGGGTGGTCGGCGCTTGGTCCGATCAAACTCGCGTCGCGCATCGATCGTCCCGCGGGCGGCTCGGTCAACCCCGGCGAGGTGATCATCGCCGGGACGGCGTGGGCGCAACACACGGGTATCTCCGCCGTGCAGGTTCGTATCGACCGCGGGCCCTGGCAGGACGCGCAACTGGCAACCGAGTACAGCATCGACACCTGGCGCCAGTGGAAGTTCACCTGGCAGGCGACGAGCGGCAAGCACACCGTCGAATGCCGCGCCATCGACAAAAACGGCAAGGCACAGACCGAGACCGAGGCCGATCCGGTTCCCGACGGCGCGACCGGACTCGATTCTCGCGACTACACCGTCGGCTGAGCAGGATGCGCCAGGGGTTGCCGCGCGCGGGAGGCGACAGCCGGGGGCTACCCTTCGACGCAGCACACGTGGAGGGTGGGGTCACATGCACAGAATCATCACTTCTGGACTCGCGGTGTGCGCTGCGGCCATGCTGCTGACACCCGGCACCGCGAGCGCGGCGTCGACAAGCGCGTCGAATCCCGTGCAGTTCCCCTCGTCCTGGTATGAGCCGACGCCGATCCGGGACAAACCCAGCTGGCTCCCGGAGGGTCTCGGAGAAGATTCGACGGTGGTCCTCATCCCCGGCACCAGCGATTTCACACCGATCAGTTCGACGGTGATCGGCGGCGCAGGTTCCCCGATGGGAGGCGACCAATACGGCCGCACGGTCGACGTCGGGTTCTACGACGCACCGCATGGCGCGGGCTCCTACAATCCGAAAATCCCTGTCGTGCAATACCCTGCGGCCTTCGGGGTCGTTGTCGGCAACAAGGAGTTCGATCTCACCGGCAACGGCACCTACAACGATTCGGTCGACATCGGCACCGCCGACGGCGTCGCTGACGCCGAGCGGGCATGGGTTGATCGCGGTAAATCGGGCACCATCGTTCTCAATGGCTACTCGCAGAGCGGGTCCATCGCGATGAACGTCGCCTACCAACTCCACCAGAAGTACTTGGCGGGAGACGCGGACGCGATCCCGGATGCCAACGTCGTCGTGCTGGTCGGCGCCGACTCGCGATTTCCCAACACAGGCATCGAAACGGTCATACCCAGCGTCATCCCCGGTGCCTACACGAACGGTCCGCGCGACGAATCGAGTACCGGCGACATTCGGGTCATTTCCTACTGCGTGCGCGGAGACTCGGTGTGCGGCTTGGGAAATCCCCTCGCGCATCCGTTGGCCTCCGCTTTCTACTTCTTGCCCGGCGCCACGATCCACGGACAAAAGGGCAACCTGGTGAACCAGTATCAGGTGGTCTCGACGAAGGAGGTCGGCAACACCACCTACGTGGTCCTCGACGGCGGCAATCCGCAGGGGATCTTTCTGCGCAGCCTGGGCATACCCGTTCCACCAGAATTCGACGACGCGCTCGACACTCTGGTCCCCGTACCGGAGCCGGGTGAGGCGTCGATGAATGCAGGCGAGAAGCTGCCGACACCGCGCGAGATCCAGGTTGCTCTGTACGACGCGTTGGGACTGCAGGTACCGGTCACCGACCCGGACGCCCTCGCGGCACAGGGTAAGACGTGGCAGCCGCCGCAGAACACCAGCGCGGCGCCGACCCCTCGCGATCAGGAGGTGGGCGATCAGGCGGTGTCGGCCTCGGCGCCCCCTGCTCGCACAAACCCTGCTCCCACAACCCCTGCTCGCACAAACCCTGACCAGCTTCCCGCAGCCGCCGACACTGCGCCCGCAGCGGTCCACGAAGACCCCGTCGGCGACTTGGTCGCCCGTATCGTTCGGTGGGCAACCGGCAACGTCAAGTAAAAGTGAGCAATTCAACGGCGTGATCTGCGTCTGATGAGGTCATGCTATGTTCGTCGCACCGAATTTCGAGCGGGCGCGGCGTGCGGATGACCACCTCATTGACGAACGCGCCCCGACGAGGCGCCATACGTTGTGACCGGAGGAGTAAACCCGCGGATCGCCGTGCGCTCGTACCCAAAACAAGATCGAGTACTGACCAAGACCAGTGCCGAAGAAGACAGAGAAGAAACAGACAACATGAGTGTGGGAGTCGTGCGCGAAACGGCCGAGGGTGAGCGTCGCGTGGCGCTCGTCCCGAAGGTCGTTGCGACGCTGGTAGGTAAGGGAGTGCCGGTAACCGTCGAATCGGGTGCCGGTGTGGAGGCGTTGATCCCCGACGACGCATACGTCGAGGCGGGAGCAACGATCGGCGATCCGTACGCGGCGGATGTGGTGCTTCGTGTGTCACCGCCGAGCGATGCCGAGATCGCCAAGTTGCGTCGCGGCCAGAAGCTGATCGGCTTCTTGGCACCGCGCAATGCCGACACCAAGGTCGGTGCGCTGAAGGAAGCAGGCGTAGAGGCATACGCCGTCGAGGCGATTCCGCGTATCTCGCGCGCGCAGGTCATGGACGCGCTGAGCTCGCAGGCCAACGTGAGCGGCTACAAGTCGGTCGTCGTCGCGGCCGACAAGTCGACGCGATTCTTCCCGATGCTCACCACCGCGGCCGGTACCGTCAAGCCCGCGACCGTGCTGGTGCTCGGCGTGGGTGTCGCGGGTCTGCAGGCGCTGGCAACCGCCAAGCGCCTCGGCGGCCGGACCACCGGCTACGACGTGCGACCCGAGGTGGCCGAGCAGGTCCGTTCGGTCGGCGCTCAGTGGCTCGATCTGGGAATCGACGCCGCGGGTGAGGGCGGATACGCCCGTGAACTCACCGACGACGAGCGTGCCAAGCAGCAGCAGGCGCTCGAAGACGCGATCAAGGGTTTCGACATCGTCATCACCACCGCACTGGTGCCGGGACGCCCGGCACCTCGCCTGGTCACCGCCGCTGCCGTCGAGGGTATGAAGCCCGGCAGCGTCGTCGTCGACCTCGCGGGTGAAACCGGCGGTAACTGCGAGCTGACCGAACCGGGACAGACCGTCGTCAAGCACGACGTCACCATCACGTCGCCGCTGAACCTGCCGGCGACGATGCCCGAGCACGCGAGCGAGCTCTACTCGAAGAACCTGCAGGCGCTGATCGAGCTGATGCTCGACGAGAACGGCGCCATCACACCCGATTTCGACGATGAGGTCATCGCATCCGCATGCGTGACCGGGTCGACGTCGACCAGTTCGGAGGTGAAGGCCTGATGTACACCGGTCTCATGGCGAACATCGCCATTCTCGTTCTCGCGGGATTCGTCGGCTTCGCGGTCATCTCCAAGGTGCCCAACACGCTGCACACCCCACTCATGTCCGGTACCAACGCCATTCACGGCATCGTCGTGCTCGGTGCGCTGGTGGTGCTGGGTTCGCTTCCGGCAGATGCCAATTGGGGCACCCGCACCATCGCGTTCGTCGCGCTGATCTTCGGCACGCTCAACGTGGTCGGCGGCTTCCTCGTCACCGACCGCATGCTCGGAATGTTCAAGGGTAAGAAGGAGTCTGCCAAGTGAGCGCCATCCTCGCCTCGACGGTACTGGCGAGCGAGTCGACGGGTCAGGTCTCCGAAGGCCTGGGCTACGGCGTCACGGCTCTCTACATCGTCTCCTTCTCGCTGTTCATCTACGGACTCATGGGACTGACAGGTCCCAAGACCGCTGTGCGCGGAAACTGGATCGCCGCAACGGGTATGGGCATCGCGATCGTCGCGACCCTGCTCAGCGTCTACAACAACGCAGGCGACGTCGGTGTCCCGACAGTCAACTGGGTGCTGATCGCCATCGGTCTCGCGATCGGTGTCGCACTGGGCATCCCGCCGGCGCTCAAGACCAAGATGACGGCGATGCCGCAGTTGGTCGCGCTCTTCAACGGCGTCGGCGGCGGTACGGTCGCGCTCATCGCGTGGGCCGAGTACATCGAGTACGACGGCTTCACCCAGGTGCCGCACGAGCCGAACGTGGCCGTGATCGTGGGATCGCTCTTCGCGGCGATCATCGGTTCGATCTCCTTCTGGGGTTCGCTGGTCGCCTTCGCGAAGCTGCAGGAACTGCTCAACAAGAACCTCGAGAAGAAGCTCGTCGCAGCGGCCAAGCTGTTCCAGGTCGCCAACGTCGTGCTGGCGATCGTGGCCGTAGCGGTGGCCGTGGTCATCGGTGTGAAGGCGAGCTCGACCAACGCGACCCCGTGGTACTGGATCGTCATCCTGCTCGTCGTCGCGGGTCTGATGGGTCTGTTCGTGGTGTTCCCCATCGGCGGCGCCGACATGCCCGTCGTCATCTCGTTACTCAACGCACTCACCGGATTGTCCGCTGCCGCTGCGGGTCTCGCGCTGAACAATCAGGCGATGATCGTCGCGGGCATGATCGTCGGAGCGTCGGGTTCGATCCTGACCATGCTCATGGCCAAGGCGATGAACCGCTCCATTCCCGCCATCATCTTCGGGTCCTTCGGTGGAGGCGACGCCGGTGCCGCGGGTGTTGCCGGTGGTGCTGGCGGAACGGTCAAGGCCACCTCGGCTGCCGACGCCGCGATCCAGATGGCCTATGCCAATCAGGTTGTCGTCGTTCCGGGATACGGTCTCGCTGTCGCCCAGGCGCAGCACACCGTCAAGGAAATGGCAGACCTGTTGGAGGACAAGGGCGTCGAGGTCAAGTACGCGATCCACCCGGTCGCGGGTCGTATGCCCGGCCATATGAACGTGCTGCTGGCCGAGGCCGACGTACCGTACGACTCGATGAAGGAGATGGACGACATCAACGGCGAGTTCACTCGCACCGACGTCACCATCGTCATCGGCGCCAACGACGTGACCAACCCGGCGGCGCGCAACGACCCGTCGTCGCCGATTCACGGAATGCCGATCCTCAACGTCGACCAGTCCCGATCGGTCATCGTTCTCAAGCGTTCGATGAGTTCGGGTTACGCAGGCATCGACAATCCGCTGTTCACCGCGGAGCAGACGTCGATGCTGTTCGGCGACGCGAAGAAGTCGGTCGCCGAGGTCATCGAGGAGCTCAAGGCGCTGTAGCACGCTGTCGGCACTCCACGACGGCGAGGAACAACTTTACGATTCGATAGCAGCGGGCGGCACGATGTGTCGCCCGCTGCTATGTGTATGTGATGACTGTCGAAGGTTCCCGAGTGCGCACGGTTATCTCGCACGTCGTTTTCGGTCTCGGAGTGCTGTGTCTGCTCGGCGGGTTGTTCGCGGGTCTGGTCAACCGCGAGGCCGTCAACAGCGCGCGGTTCGCCGCGCATGTCGACTCGATCCGGCAGGATCCCGCGGTCGCGCGGCAACTCGGCCTGCTCGTGTCCGGCAAGATCATCTCGGCGTCGCCAGAGCTCGTTGCACTGCGTCCGCTGGTGGAATCGGTGTCGATCTCGGCGGTGTCGAGTCCCGCGGCGGGTCCCGCGGTGAGAGGACTCACCGCGTCGATCCACCGATCGATCACCACGGGCGACAGCAATCTGTTCGTGCTGCGTCTCGCCGATCTCGGGGCGGTCACCGTCGCCGCGCTGCGGACGGTGGCACCCGACGTCGCTGCTCGACTCCCCGACAACATGGACGTCACGCTCTCCGCGATCGGCGCGAGCGAATGGGACTCGGGCATCCTCGATTACGTCAGATGGGTTCGGGTACTGGCCTGGCTGTTGCCGCTACTTGGCGTGCTGCTGATCGTCGGCGCGGCGTTCATCCGACCTCCGCCCGTGGAGAAGGGTCGAGCCGCGCGCGTCGCCGCGGTCACCGACACGCTCGGTGCGGCGATCATCTGGCTCGCCGCGCTCGTGGCCGCAATCCTGCTCGCCTGCACCATCATTGCCGCTTTCATCCCGACCGACACCCTCGACGGTGCAGTGACAGTCGCGGTCTGGCGCGAGGTCGACGGCAGGCTGTGGATCATCGCTGCGATAGCGGCGCTGATCGGGCTGGCCGTGCGCGCGGCGTCGAGTCTCGCGCCGGTCGACGATCTCGACAGACTCGCAGAGCGCCTGCGCGCCTGGGTGATACGACGACCCTCGACGCCTGCGGCCATTGCCGCGCGTGGTGGAGTGTTGGTGCTACTCGGTGTGCTGGCGGTGCTGCGACCGCTGACGTTCGTCACGGTTGTCGCCGTGGTGCTCGGGGCATGTGCCCTCATCGCAGGAGCGGGGGAGTTGCTGCGTGCGGCGAACAGGCAACTGCAGGGCAGTGATCGGCGGCAGGTCGCCGGCCGGTTGGCGATTCCGATCGTTGCGATAGTCGGCGTAGCGGCACTGCTGGCGACAGTCGGCGTGCTGGCGTGGCCGCAGCCGACACCGGCGTTGAGTTCCGTTGTCGCCAAGGATGATCCGAACGCGTGCAATGGTCACGTGGAATTGTGCGACCGGCCGTACAACGACGTGGCGTTTCCCGGGACACACAATTCGATGTCGGCCGCTGACGGCAATCGGTGGTTTCTCGCGGAACAGGAAACCGGCGTCATGGGGCAACTCGACGACGGCATCCGCGTGTTCCTCATCGACAGTTGGAACGGTCAGATGTCGAACAAGCCGCCGATCATCGCCAACACGCAGGACAGCCGCGCACAGGCGTTGGCAGCGGCGGAGGAGCTCTATGGAGCTCAGACCGTACAGAGTGCCTTGAGGGTGCGCGACGCCCTCGATCTGACGCCCGTCGGGCCGGTCAAGCCGTACCTGTGTCACGAACTGTGCGAACTGGGTTCGACGGAGTGGCTGCCACTGATGATCAAGGTGCGTGAGTGGATGGACCGCCACCCCAACGAGGTGGTCACGTTCTTCGTGCAGGACATGGTGGCACCCGCCGATGTGGAGACCCTGCTGCGGCAGGCGGGACTCTACGACCGGCTCTACACGCCGACCCTTGGCCAACCATGGCCGACGCTGCGCCAGATGATCGACACCCGCCACACGCTGGTCTGGCTGCACGAGAACGTCGGTGGAGGTACCGAGCGGCCCTGGCTGCTCGACGGCAAGGAGTGGACCCAGGACACCCCGTACGAATTCCGCACGACGGCCGAGTTCAACTGCGACCGCAACACAGGATCGACCACAGCGCCACTGTTTCTGGTGAATCACTGGATGAGCAACTTCACCAGCAGGATTCGCGACGCCGGAGTGGTCAATCGCGAGGAGTTCTTGTTCAACCGGCTCGAGCAGTGTCGCGCCGAGCGGCACATGATTCCCAACTACGTTGCCGTGAACAACTATCGCGTCGGAGACCTGTTCGCTTCGGTGGACCGGCTCAACGGGGTCAGTTAGCCCCCGCCGTTATCGACTTGGGATCGCAGGGAGACCCAGCCTGGCGCGAGGAGCCTTAGAGTTACGCAAGTGACTCATGTGACCAGAGTGAAGCGAGTTCGACGCGGCGTCGTCGCGCTCGTCGCGGCGGCAGCGGTGGGTGGTGCGGTCGGTTCGTTGCCCGTGGTGCACCACGCCCAGGTGCAGCCGACCGTGACCGCCGTCGACCCTGCGTCGCTCTACAACTCCGCCCAGCAGAAGTTCGCGTCAGGCGACGTGACGGGCGGACTCGAGGCCCTGAAGCAGTCGCTGGTTGTCGCACCCGCTGACACGGATTCACTCGCGCTGCAGTCGATATGGTCCGATCAGGCCGACGATGCCGCCACCGGTAAGGCGGCGCTGAGCCGACTCTCGATGATCAATTCGACACTCGCGACGAGCGTCCGCAACATCACCGCGGGTGTGTCCGCCGCCGCCGCGATCGTCCCGTCCACCTCGCCTGCGCCGGTGTCGGGACGGTCGGCGATAGTCGTACTCGGCTATGGGCTCGGGGCCGACGGAGCCATGGCACCCGAACTGGTGAAGCGGCTGACGGCGGGCAAGGCCCAGGCCGACGCGGCGCCGTCGCTTCCGATCGTCGTCACCGGCGGCGTGCCGAAGAAGGGCATCACCGAGGCGTCGGCGATGAAGAAATGGCTCGTCGCCAATGGTGTCGAGGCATCGAGGGTGACGGCGGAGGACAAGTCGGTGTCGACGGTGTCGAACGCACAGAACACGGCTGCGATCCTTGGTGCGCGGGGCATTTCCGACGTCGTGTTGGTCACCTCGCCCAACCACATTCGACGAGCAGCAGCCGACTTCGCCGCAGTGGGACTCAAGGTAGGAGGATCTGTCACCACGCCGACCGATCTGGCGAAGTACCTCACACCACTGACGAAAGATCAGCAGAAGGGCATTCGACTCGAAGCGACTCGCGCCGCAGGGATTCCCGCCACCAAACAAGTACAGTTGCCGATCCCGAGTGTGCCCGGCCTGCCGAACAATCTTCCCGACACGGGCCCGGGTCTGATTCCCGAGATCGGTGGCAAGATTCTCGATCAGCTCCTGCAGACCGGATCGAAAAGTTGAATGGCGCAACGACTTTCGATTCGCACGTGAGTTGAATCACAATCCACATCCTGGTCTAGGGGTCTCACAAGGGATTTCGCCTTTCGAGCAACCCTGACGTAACTCTCAATCTGTACGTTCGGGACATGGTAGCTACCCCGACGGACTCTCGACGGATAGACACGGCCCAACAATCCCGCGATCGATGGCGCGGAGTCCTGAAGTACGACGTTCCGGCATCGCTCGTTGTTTTCCTTGTGGCGCTGCCACTTTCGCTAGGCATCGCGGTAGCCTCCGGCGCGCCCGTCATGGCAGGGCTGATCGCGGCGGTGGTCGGTGGTGTGGTGGCGGGATTGATCGGCGGCAGCCCGCTCCAGGTCTCGGGGCCCGCAGCGGGACTGACGGTGGTGGTGGCCGAACTCGTCACCAACTTCGGCTGGAAGGTGACGTGTGCGATCACCGTTGGCGCGGGAATTCTGCAGATTCTCTTCGGTGTCAGTCGGATCGCGACCGCCGCGCTCGGCATTGCGCCGGTGGTGGTGCACGCGATGCTGGCCGGAATCGGAATCACCATCGCGCTGCAACAGATTCACGTACTGCTCGGAGGCAAGTCGAAGAGTTCTGCGCTTGCCAACATCAGCGAACTGCCCGAGCGGATCGGCGACATCAGCTGGGCCGACGCCTCGATCGGAATCATCGTCATCGTGGTGATGGTGGGTTGGAAGTTTCTCCCCGCACGCGCACGCAAGATTCCCGGACCTCTCGCCGCGATCGCACTCGCGACGGCGCTGGCAGCTGCACTCAACCTCGACGTCGAGCGGGTTCGCCTCGACGGCAACTTCTTCGACGCCATCTCACTTCCTGAACTACCCCATGGCAATTGGGGCGGATTCGTTCTCGGCGTGCTCACCGTCGCGTTGATCGCCAGTGTCGAATCCCTGCTGTCCGCGGTTGCCGTCGACAAGATGCACGACGGTCCGCGCAGCAGATTCAATCGCGAACTCATCGGGCAGGGCAGCGCGAACATGACATCGGGCCTCCTGGGTGGACTCCCGGTCACCGGAGTGATCGTGCGCAGCACCGCGAATGTCGCTGCGGGAGCGCGTACTCGGTGGTCCGCGGTTCTGCACGGCGTGTGGATTTTCGTCTTCGCGGTGTTCCTGACTGCGCTGGTCGAACAGATCCCGTTGGCGGCGCTCGCCGGGCTTCTCGTGGTGATCGGTATGCAACTGGTGAAGCTGGCGCATATGAAGACCGCCCTGCGCACCGGCGACCTGTGGGTGTACGGGGTGACTGTTGTCAGCGTCGTCTTCCTCAATCTCCTCGAGGGGGTGGCCATCGGCCTTGCTCTTGCTGTGGCACTGGTCCTGTGGCGGGTCATTCGCGTCGAGATCAACGCAGGGCCGTCGGCGGTAGGCGAGTCAGGCGAGTGGCTGATCGCGGTACGGGGGTCGCTGAGCTTCCTGTCCATGCCGCGACTCAACAGTGCGCTGGGCAAGGTTCCCGACAACGTCCCGGTCACACTGGAATTCGACGTCGACTTCCTCGACCACGCGGCGTCGGAGATGATCTCCGATTGGGTTCGTGCACGCGAGGCGACGGGCAATGAGGTGACGGTGATCGAGCGTGGCCGGGCGCGAATCGAGCATGCGCCGCTGGCTCCGCCGCGCCGACACACCGGCGGCATCATCGGTCTGACACCGTGGCGCAGCCAGCGAATCCCCCTCGACGACAAGGCTGTTGCCGACGTACCGGCATCGCTGCGATCGATCATGGCGGGCGTCACCGACTATCACCGCGAACATGCCGACGTGCTGCGTGGCCACCTGCAGGATGTGGTCGATTATCAGCAGCCGGACGCCTTCTTCCTCACCTGTGCCGATTCGCGGATCATGCCGAACATCATCACCTCGAGTGGTCCCGGTGACCTGTTCACGGTACGCAACGTCGGCAATATCGTCGGAGGGCCCAACGGCGGCGCCGAATCCATCGAGGCCGCACTCGATTTCGCGATCAACGAGGTCGGAGTAGGTGCCGTCGTGGTCTGCGGGCACTCGTCGTGCGGTGCGATGCGCGCGGTGCTCGACGACCGTCGTGGACGTGAGTTGTCCTCGGATGCGACGTCGAGCTCGCCGATCCGTTCGTGGCTGGCCCAGGCCGAACCGAGTCGGACCGCACTGCAGCTTGGTCATCCCGCTGGAAGATCAGCCGCCAGAATGGGTTTCAATGATGTGGACCAACTCGCGGTGGTGAATGTCGCCAAGCAGGTGGAGATTCTGAGTCGCCATCACCTCGTCGGGCGGGCAGCGGCCGAGGCGCGTCTACGAATCATCGGACTGTACTTCGACATTCGTACCGCACAGGTCTACGAGGTCAGCCAGACCGGTATCCACCTGGCAGGCGTCGGCCACCACGTGAGTGGTTTGCTGGACCGCGAAGTCGCTAGAACATCACCGAGCGAAAGTGTGTGATCAGCCGTCCGGCGTCGTCGAGGATGTGAAAGGCGATGCCGGGCGGCTGACCGCGGTTCACGATGTCGTGGCCTTCGAAGGGCAGGTTCAGCGTCGAGGAGACACCGGGTGCGACGCACAGCGGTCGGTCGGCGAATCGGGTGACCGCGGGCGTGTGCGCGTGTCCGCACAGGAACGCGACGATGTTGGGATGCGTGTCGACGAGAGCTGCGAGGCGTTGTTCGCCGGTCTGGCGGATGCTGTCCATGAACGGCATCTCCAGCGTGACGGGCGGATGGTGGAACGCGACGAACACCGGGGTGTCGGGTCCGTGCGCGGTGATCTCCGCGGACATCCACGACAGCGTGTCGTCGTCGATGTAGCCGTCGTTGCGGCCAGGGATCGAACTGTCGGCCACGATGAACAACACGCCGTCGACGAGCGCGGACGAGTTGATGGGCGCCGACGACTCGGCCCTGAGAATGCCCGCGTTGAACGCGGTGCGCTCGTCGTGATTGCCCTCGGTGATGAGGATGGGCAGCGGGCTGTCGATGACGAGTGAGGCCTCGCGGTACTCGCTGGGGCTGCCCTCGTCGGCAATGTCACCGGTGATCAGAAGGACATTGATACCTTTCGCGCGCGCGTTGATATAGCTCAACGTCGATTCGATGCGGCCGCGATTGAATCGGGTGCCGTTGAAATGCAGGTCGCTGATATGCGCGACAACGAACACAGGCTCTCCCGGGGGTTTGGACACACTGAACATAGCCAACAGAGTTGCCGATCGCGAAGCGAGGCCCGTGGGCGTGGCGAGAGACTCACTTGCGGCGGCCGAATAGCCGATGTCGGGGGAAGGTGTTCAGTGTGGTGTCCAGTGCAGCTCGGCTATCGGTGCAGCGTGTGCGCGAACAACTTCCGTAGCTCGGCGAAGTGGTACTCGGAGGCGTCGTGGTTGTACACCGCGGTGTCGGCCATCGTGTAGCCGTGCTGGGCGCCCGGGTAGACGGTCGCGGAATGAGTGACGCCCGCGGTGATGAGAGCGTGCTCGAATTGGGCGATCGCTTCCGGGGGAAGAGATCGGTCGCGGTCGGCGTGCACGGCGAGCACCTGGGCGTCGACGTTCGCGAGGCGCAGATGCGGACTGTCCGATGACTGTGTGACCAACCCGCCC
>NZ_LZMI01000121.1:0-20870 GCF_001665475.1 Gordonia sp. 852002-51296_SCH5728562-b
CCCGCGGGGGGGTGTGTGGCCCTTTTCTGGGGATTGTCGAAAATTTGCCCCCGGCCCAAAAACCACGCGCTGTAGGCGCGCCTGCGTGATCTCAGTGGCTGTACGCCGCTACTTGGAGTAGAGCGCGTCGATGTCGTCGGAGAACTTGTCGACGACCACGTTGCGCTTCACCTTCAGGGTCGGAGTCATCTCGCCGGTTTCCTCGGAGAAGTCGGACGGCAGGATGCGGAACTTCTTGATCGCCTCTGCGTGTGAGACCGTCTTGTTCGCCTCGTCAACAGCGGCTTGGACCTCGCCGCGCAGCTTGGGATCGTTCATGAGGGAGGCGACGTCGGCGTCGGCCGGCAGACCCATCCGCTCCTTCCATCCAGGGAAGGCCTCGGGGTCGATCGTGATGAGCGCCGAGATGAACGGCTTCTGATCGCCGACGACAACCGCCTGCGACACCAGAGGGGCCGAGCGCAATACATCCTCGAGACCCGACGGCGAGACGTTCTTGCCGCCCGCGGTGACGATCAGTTCTTTCTTGCGACCGGTGATGGTGATGAAGCCCTCGGAATCGATGGTGCCGAGGTCGCCGGTGTGGAACCAGCCGTCTTCGAGTGCCTGAGCCGTGGCGTCCGGGTTGTTCCAATAGCCGTGGAAGACCACGCCGCCACTCAGCAGCACCTCGCCATCCTCGCCGAGGCGAACGGCGTTGCCGGCCACAGGCTTTCCGACGGTCCCGATCTTGAATTCACCCGGTGTGTTCACGCTGAAGGCCGCAGTGGTCTCGGTCAGTCCGTATCCCTCATACACCGGGATACCGATTCCGTTGAAGAAGTGCCCGAGCATCGCACCGAGGGGCGCGCCACCGGAGATGGCGAGCTCGCACTGCCCACCCAGCGCCGAGCGCAGCTTGCTGTAGACGAGGCGGTCGAACACGGCGTGCTTGACCTTGAGGAGCAGTGGGACGCTGCCTTGCTCCGACTTCACCGAGTACTCGATGGCAGTCGCGCTCGCGGCGTCGAAGATCTTGCCCTTGCCGCCGTCGGCGGCCGATTGGCGGGCAGAGTTGTACACCTTCTCGAAGACGCGGGGGACCGAGAGGATCAGTGACGGCCTGAACTGGCCGAACGTGGCGACGATGTTCTTGGTGTCGCCGGTGAAACCGACCTCGACCTGGGCCTCGATCGCGACGAGGGTGATCGCGTGTGCCAGAACGTGCGCGAGAGGCAAGAACATCAGCAGTCGCTTGCCCGGGGCGAGCAGGGTGCTCAGGTTGCCCTGCAGCACACCTCGGACCTCCGAGAGCATGTTGGAGTGCGTCAGCTCGCACCCCTTGGGGCGGCCGGTGGTTCCCGAGGTGTAGATCAGCGTCGCAGGGTCGGAAGCCTTGAGAGCTGCACGCCGCTTGGTGATCTCGTCGTCCGAGACATCCTTGCCCGCCTCGATGAGCAGTTCGACGGCACCGGGACCGGTCTTCGGATCGATCTGGAATACCTGGACGGCTGTGGGCAGATCGCCGACAGCCTCGAACTCTGCACGATGTCCGTCGTCCTCGACGATGATGGCGGAGGCGCCGGAATCCCGCATGATCCAGTCGATCTGGCCTGATGACGACGAGTCGTAGATCGGAACGGTTGTCGCGCCCGCGCACCAGATCGCGAAATCCACCAGGATCCACTCGAGCCGCGTGCGTGACAAGACCGCGACGCGGTCACCGGGAGCCACACCGGAGGCGATCAGTCCCTTGGCTATTGCCGTGATCTGCTTGGCGGCGTCGTCTGCCCGCACCGGAAGCCACTCGCCGCCTTCTTCGCGTCGGAAGACCGTCGAGGCGGGAGTGCGCTCGGCGAGACCGAACAAGATGTCAGTACAGTTCTCGTCCTCCTCGATCGTGAAATCGGCGGGGACGCTGTACTCGTTCAACGCAGCACTCATTCGTATCGACGACCTTTCGCCATCGTTGGCAATTGACACTCGTCGCCAATCGTATCCCCGGACTTTTCACGACCCACAACCGCGCCAAAGTTGTGTGACGTGTGAGGGGTCTATCCGCTCCCGTCGGGAGTATGTGAAGCTAAGAGGCGTGACGAGCATTCAAGTGGCGGATGAGACATTCGTCGCTGCGGCGCCCGCGCTGGTGGCAGCCGTGGTGGGTGATCGCGGACGATGGCGATCCTGGTGGCCCGATCTGCGCATGGAGGTGGCCGAGGATCGGGGTGCCGCGGGTATGCGTTGGCGGGTCGACGGTCCGGTGAGAGGAACGATGGAGTTCTGGTGCGAGCCGGTACTCGACGGGTTCGTGCTGCACTATTTCCTGCATGCAGAACCCACCGGTGATTCGACAGGAGTCGACGTGGCAGCGCTCAACCATGGTTACCGCGTGATCGGGAAGCGGGTGACGTTCGAGATCAAGGATCGTCTCGAATCAGGTCGCGCCCCAGGCGATCCCGCGATCAGTGAAAGTGTGGCGAGCTGATGGCCGACCATACCGAGCGTTCGATCGTCATCAACGCCGACGCCGCAGAGGTGATGGCTGTCATCTCCGACTTCGAGCACTACCCGGAGTGGGTCACGGCCGCGCGGGAGGTCGAGGTCACCGAACGCGACTCGGCGGGCAGGGCGTCGCAGGTGCGCTTCCTCCTCGATGCGGGCGTACTCCAGGACACCTACGTACTGCGCTACACGTGGGGTGCAGACGGCGATGAGGTCTCGTGGGTGCTGGTGTCGAGTGATCTGCAGAAGGACCAGCGCGGCCGGTACGTGCTCAGCCGGCAGGTCCCCGGTTCGACCAAGGTCACCTACGAGTTGATGGTCGACCTGCAGGTTCCGATGATCGGTCAGCTCAAGCGACGTGCCGAGAAGGCCATCACTGACGCAGCACTCAACGATCTCAAGAAGAGGGTCGAAGGCTGATCGACCTGACGCCCATTCACATCGTCTTCGGTCCGGGGGGATCCGGGGTGACCGCGATCGCGACCGCGGGCGCGGTCAGCCGACCCCGGACACGGAGACCAGAGGTGCGTTCACCGCTGGCCGCAGATCGGCACACGCTCCTGATCACGGTCGACCGCTGCTCGCCGGTTCCCGACGTGCTCGGTGTGTTCCGGTCACCCAGCGAGGTCGTCGCGGTGTCGGCACATCTGCACCTGCTCTGTCTCGAACGACTGACGTCGGCGACGACGTCGTGGGCGCTCTTCGCCGAACTCCTCGCCGACACCGTGCGACGCTCCAAGATCTCGTTGCCGTTCGTCGACACGCTCGCCGGAATCGACCAGGCGGAGGTGACATCGCTGCCCGGGGTCGAGGATGCGTTGTTGCTGCGGCGGATTCGTGACGAGGCGGTCAGCGGTCAGTGGCAGCGCATCGTCGTCGACCTGTCCGGGGCGGGCGACCCGTATGAGTTGCTCGACGCACCGTCGAAGCTCAGGCACATGCTCGATCGTTTGTGGCCGAGGCATCGCAGGCTCGCGGCCGCGGCCGACCGTCCCGCGGTCGCGCAACTGACCACCGCGGTCGACACCATCGACCGCGACTGCGCCGACGTCGCAGAACTACTGCGTGACGCCGATACCACCGCGGCCCACCTCGTGGTCGGGAGCGGGCATCGCGGAGCGCGGTCGCTACCGCATCAACTCGCGTCCATCGACCTGCTCGGACTTCCGCTGCGCACCATCTATCTCGACGACGCCACCGCCGAATCGGGGCGTCGGGAGCTGGTGCCCGACGAGATCGACGGCGTCCCCGGCGTCGAGATCCGTGGTGTCACGGCGCTCGATGCGCCGCTCGACCGGCCGGCACGTCTGAAGAAGCTCGGGGTGACGCTGCTCGCACCGTCGGGTCGCGCGCGCGGCTCGTCGGCGCTGTCGGTGGTCGGCGACGCCGCAGACGGTCTCGACACCACGTACGAATTGTCTTGGCCGCAAACGCTTCCCGACCCCGGTCGGTTCATGCTCGGACGCTCGGGCGACGACCTGCTCGTCACCGTCGACGGTCTGCGTCACTGCCTGCCGTTGCCGTCGGTGTTGCGGCGGTGCGTCGTCGACGATGCCGACTGGGATGGTGAACAGGTGCACATCCGGTTCCGTCCCGACCCGGCGGTATGGCCTCGACGGTGAGGTTGCGGGTACCGTTTCCGTGCACATGTCCCCGGTTGAGTCTCGGGGCCCGCGAGCAGCAAAGGACCAGCCGCCCGAGATGAGCAGCGACGACCGTGGCAATCCGTCGGGGGGACGGCAGACGCCGGGAGACCGCGACGACGCGTTCACCGGAGACCCCATCGGTGACCCTGTCCGCGACTTCGTGCTGGGCATCGCGGCGCAGATCGACCAACTCGCCGCCATCATCGGCGGAGGGGGACAGTCGGCGTCGAGCGGGGCGACTCGGGGAGCGGGCGCGCGACATCAGGCATTCGGCGACGTCGCAGGCGAGATCAGTTCACTCGTGGCCGAGATCGGCGATCTCGTCTCCAGGCTGATAGCCGCGCTCATCGCGGTACTCGAAGCCGTCGCGAACGCGCTACGCGCAACCCCTGCCACACACGCCTCACCGACCGCGCAGTACCAACCGATCTCGGTACGGATCGGTACGTCGACGTCGCACCGGACGGCCCCACGCCAGACGACGCGCGAGCAGGGCGACCAGCACGGCCCGGCGCGACAGAGCCCCGCCGGGCAGGAACCCAGCACGCACGACATGCATGACCCAGGCTCCTATTTACCCGATCCCTCCCGTTCCTTCGTTGACCGCAGGCACCTCGATGGCGAGACCGAGACGTGATGAGAACTGAGAAATAATGGGCGAGTTGACGATTGGCATCGACATCGGCGGCACCAGCGTCCGCGCCTCGGTGGTCGACGAACGCGGGCGGATGCTCGACACCCTGCGGGCCGCGACGCCGGGCACGGCGCTCGCGCTCGAGCACTGCCTCGATCGGCTCGTCGGCGAGCTCACGTCACGGTGGGCGGCGCGCGCCGTCGGACTCGCGGTGGCGGGTTTTCTGACCCCTGATCGTCAGGTTGTCCGGTTCGCGCCGCACCTGCCGTGGCGTGAGGCGCGAGTCGCAGAGGACATGAGCGCGCGTATCGGTCTGCCGGTGGTCACCGAGCACGACGCCAACGCCGCGGCCGTCGCCGAGTTCCGATTCGGTGCTGCGGCGCGCGGACACAACTCGCTGGTCCTGGCCATCGGGACGGGCATCGGTGCCGGGTTGCTCATCGAGGGCGAGATCTATCGCGGAAGCTTCGGTGTGGCGCCGGAGCTCGGACATCTGACGGTCGTCCCCGACGGTAGGCCCTGCTCGTGCGGCAAGCGTGGTTGCTGGGAAAGGTATTGCAGCGGAACCGCTTTGGTCGACACCGTCGTCGAATTGCTCGCCGATGGCGATTGGGGGAGAAGCCAGCTCGCCGCCGACGTCGCAGCCGATCCCGGTTCACTGACGGGGCGTCGTGTCGCGGGTGCGGCCGCCGACGGTGACGCGGTGGCAATTGCGGCGTTCGCGGCGTTCGCAGCGTCGCTCGGTCAGGGCCTGGCGATGATCGCCGACATCTTCGACCCCGACCTGATCGTCCTCGCCGGCGGCGTCGGCGCGGCGTCGGGTCTGTTCCTCGACGAGGCGCGCGAGCACTACGCCAGATTGATCACCGGTTCGGGGCACCGGCAACTCGCGCGCATTCGAGGCACCCAGCTCGGCGAGAGTGCGGGCGTCATCGGCGCCGCGGAGGTGGCGCGCGCGGCACTACGGTCCGAGGATGTGGCGCTCGGCGATGCAGGGTGGTCGACGGCACACTGAGAGCACGCCCTATGGCCCACGCAGGTGTGGGCGCTTGAGTAGAGTCATCTCACAACGTCCCGTCGGCTCACTGCGAGACTCACCCCTCCTCGAGTTCTCACGGTGCTCTGTCCGGCGACGACTTCACCAGTGGCGACGCGGCGATGATGGAGTGAGTCTCAATGTGGTACTACCTGTTCAAGTACGTTCTCCTCGGACCGCTTCTGCGGGTACTCGGACGTCCTGAGATCGAAGGCCTCGAGAACCTCCCCGAACGCGGACCGGCGATTCTCGCCAGCAACCACCTGGCCGTGATGGACAGCTTCTTCCTGCCGCTGATGGTGCCCCGTCGGATCTACTTCCTCGCCAAGGCCGAGTACTTCAACGGCACCGGGATCAAGGGTCGTTTCCAGGCGTGGTTCTACACCGCCGTCGGTCAGATCCCGATCGACCGGACCGGTGCGGAGGCGGCTGCCGATGCGCTCAAGGCCGCGCGGGGCCAGCTCGAGGCAGGCAACCTGATGGGCATGTACCCGGAGGGCACCCGGTCGCCCGACGGCAATCTCTACAAGGGCAAGACGGGGCTGGCCCGAGTCGCGCTCGACACCGGGGTGCCGGTGATCCCCGTCGCCATGATCGGTACTGACACCTTCAACCCGCCCGGAACCGTGCTGCCGCGCCCGACCAGGGTCAAGGTGAAGATCGGCAAGCCGCTGAACTTCGCCCGCTACGAGGGCATGCAGGGCAACCGCTTCATCGAGCGTGCCGTGACCGACGAGATCATGTACGAGCTGATGCGGCTCTCCGGTCAGCAGTACGTCGACATCTACGCCGCCTCGCTCAAGGAGCCGAAGCCCGACGTGCAGGAGCCTGCGCAGCCGGGCGAGGCATCGGCTGCCTGACTCACATCGGCCGGTCGGGCGCAGGCGCCACGCGGGCCATGCCGCTCAAACGGATCGGATCTCGGCGAGCGGCTGATCGGCTGCCCGAGTGGCGGCCCGCGCGGGGGAGAACGGAAGCAGCCAGATCACGACCAGAGCGGCGATTCCCCACAGCGAGAACGCGTTTCCGACGATGTGGTCGAATACGGTCCAGTGTCGGGCCACCATCGGCAGGAACTGGTACGGGCCGACGGCGAAGATCAGGACGCCGCTGACGGCGATCGCGTTGTAGGCGACGTACGCGCGCCGTGAGTCGGTGCGCGCGGCCACCACAAGGCTCGTCAGGATCAGGGGAATCGACCACACCCAGTGGTGTGCCCACGATGTCGGCGAGACGAGGAGCCCCCAGACCGCGACGACGCAGGTCGCCAGGAGCGCGTTGACGCGCCCGTTCCGACCCGCACCCCGACCGAATGCCGGAGCGGGCTTGCAGGCGAACAGCGCTGCGCCGGCCAGCACCGTTGCCACGAGTGAACTCAGCACCCACGCGAGTTGTGCCGCGCTGGCCTCCGGGAGGAGTCGAATCCACATTGCATTCAGGTTCTGGTTGATCCGACCTGACGGATCACCGATGCGCGTGGTGTGGAACAAGGTGTGGGTCCAGTAGCCCCACGAGTCCGACGGCATCCAGATCCATGCCAGCGCCGCCGCGGCGACGAACGTCGCGGCAGCCGTGACGACCGCGCGCCAGCGTCGAGCCGATGCGAACAGCACGATGAAGACGAGCGGGGTCAGCTTGATCGCCGCCGCGAGCCCGACCAGCACGCCCTGTAGGGGTCCGAAGGCACGGCGGCGTCCCCGGCCGACGAGAAAGATGTCGACGACGATCATCGCCATGAGAATCACGTTGATCTGACCGAAGCCGAGCGTCATCCACATCGGATTGAGCCAGAGCGCGGCAGTGGAGACCACAAGAGCGAGCCACCATCGGTTGCCGATGCGCCCGACGGAGAGCACCGTCAGCACGATGTGCACGACGACGACGAGGAGTCCGATCGTGATCAGTGACATCACGACACCCGCGATGGTGAGCGTCATTGCGCCCAGCGGCACGAAGGCCATCGCGGCGAACGGCGGGTAGGTGAACGGCAGCCAGATGCCGTCGCTGGTGAACGGCATCGAGCCGTCGGCGTAAAGGCTCTGGCCCTGCTGCCAGATCTGTGCCCCGAGCCGGTAGACGTCGAGGTCGATGCGCGTTCTGGTACCGAAACTGCTGGTGAAAGGCACACCGATCATCTGGAGTAGCGACGACGCCGCGAATGCGACGACGATGAGCGCGCGCGCCCACCGCGTCGGAACCCACCGACGGAGCCGGGCGTCCGCGGCGCTGCAGAATGTGGGCATCGATGGCCTTTGTGTAGGCCCCACGTCGGGGGCATGTGGGTCGGTCGGGTGTCGGTGTGCGCGCTCGGTGGCGAATACTTGGCGGTATGCGTTTCTTCTACGACTCGGAGTTTATCGAGGACGGCCGCACGATCGATCTCATATCGATCGGTGTCGTCGCAGAGGACCGTCGTGAATATTATGCGGTGTCGACCGAATTCGATCCCGGGCGCGCCGGTAGTTGGGTGCGCGCCAACGTGCTACCCAAGCTTCCGTCCCCCTCGTCGTCGCTGTGGAGGTCGCGGGCGCAGATCCGCGAAGGCCTGCTGGAGTTCCTGACGGAAAAGGGCAACGACATCGAGTTGTGGGCGTGGGTGGGTGCCTATGACCACGTTGTTCTGTGTCAGTTGTGGGGGCCGATGACCGAGCTGCCCCGCGCTGTTCCGCGTTTCACGCGTGAGCTCAAGCAGCACTGGGAGGCTGCCGGTCGCCCGCCTCTGCCCTCCGCGCCCGACGACGCTCACGACGCCCTCAGTGATGCTCGACACAACCTGCGCAAGTGGGAGGCCATCGAGAGTGCCGGCGGTGTGCGTGCGTGAGCCCGGCTAGCCGACGGGGCCGACCTGCGGGGGCGTCGTCGCCGCCTATTACGCTGGAGGGGTGGTGAACTGGACCGTAGACGTTCCAATCGACGAACTTCCCGAACTGCCCCCGCTTCCCGGCGACCTGCAGGCGCGCTTTGCCGACGCCATGAACAGGCCGGCACTCCAGCAGCCGAGCTGGGATCCCGAAGACGCCCACCGGATGCGCACGGTGCTCGAGAGTGTGCCGCCGATCTGCATGCCGGCAGAGGTCGAGGCGCTGTCGTCGCAGCTCGCCGATGTCGCCGAGGGTCGCGCCTTCCTGCTCCAGGGCGGTGACTGTGCCGAGACATTCGCCGACAACACCGAACCGCACATCAAGGGCAACATCCGCACGCTGTTGCAGATGGCCGTCGTGCTGACCTACGGCGCGAGCCTGCCCGTGGTCAAGGTGGCCCGCATCGCGGGGCAGTACGCCAAGCCGCGCTCGGCCGACGTCGACGCACTCGGCCTCAAGTCGTATCGCGGCGACATGGTCAACGGATTCTCTCCTGTCGAGTCGGCTCGCGTCCACGATCCGTCGCGGCTCGTCCGGGCCTACGCCAATGCCTCGGCAGCGATGAACCTGGTGCGCGCGCTGACCGGTGCCGAAGCCGACCTGCGTCGGGTGCACGACTGGAATCGGGAGTTCGTCCGGACGTCACCCGCCGGCGCGCGGTATGAGGCTCTCGCAGGCGAGATCGACCGCGGCCTGAAGTTCATGGACGCCTGCGGCGTCACCGATTCGAGCCTGAAGTCCGCCGCGATCTTCGCTTCACACGAAGCGCTCGTGCTCGACTACGAACGCGCGATGCTGCGCCTGGCCGACAATCCCGACCTCGACGGTTCCGGCAATGCCTCCGAACTCGACGAGAAGGTGCTCTACGACCTTTCGGCGCACTTCCTCTGGATCGGCGAGCGCACCCGCCAACTCGACGGTGCGCACATCGCATTCGCCGAGCTGATCCGTAACCCCATCGGGGTCAAGATCGGACCGACGACGACCCCGGAGCAGGCCGTCGAATACGTGGAACGGCTCGACCCGCACAACCGTCCCGGACGGCTGACCTTCGTTGCCCGCATGGGCAACTCGAAGGTGCGCGAGGTACTCCCGCCGATCGTGAGCGCGGTGGAGGCTACCGGCCACAAGGTGATCTGGCAGTCCGATCCGATGCACGGGAACACCCACACCTCGCCGACCGGGTACAAGACCAGGCACTTCGACCGCGTCGTCGACGAGGTGCAGGGCTTCTTCGAGGTCCATCACGCGCTCGGTACGCACCCGGGTGGTATCCACATCGAGCTCACCGGTGAGAACGTGACCGAGTGTCTCGGTGGCGCACAGGACATCTCCGACGTCGACCTGGCGGGCCGATACGAGACCGCGTGCGATCCGCGCTTGAACACCCAGCAGTCGCTGGAACTGGCATTCCTCGTCGCGGAGATGCTGCGCGGCTGAGCATCTCGGCACCTGGCCGCCAGCCGACAGTTGTTTCAGCCGACGATCAGCGCGCCGACCCACCAGCCGGTCGAGCCGACGCCCGCGGCCATCAGCAGGACGACGGTCAACCAGATCAGCGCCTGCAGTCTTCCGCGCCCCGGGTCGTGGGTCGGTGTGTCGTCGGTTTGCTGATCGGGAATCACCGTGGGGCGCTTGGTCGTCGCGGGTGGTGCTGTGGTCGGTTGCGGACGCGCAACGAGCGACTCCGCGACCGGCTGCTGTGCGGTCTCACCGACAGCGCGTGGCGCAACGGGGCGCGGTTGTGGACGCACCGCGGCTGCCTGTGCCGCGCGCATCCGGAGCATCGTCTCCCGCTCCGCCGAGCGGCGCGGTGCGGGAACGGTGAATGGCGGCAGGTCGAGGTCGTCGGCCGCGGCGAGCAGGGCGTCGCGCATCTCGAAGGCGTCGACGTAGCGGTCGCGCGGCCGACGCTCGGTCGCGCGAAGGATCACCTCGTCGATTTCCTCGGGTACGCCGTCGATGACGTCGCCGGGCGCCGGGACGTCGTAGGAGAGTCGTTGGTAGGCGAGTGCCAGAGGCGAGTCGCCGTGGAAAGGCGTTCTGCCGGTGAGCAATTCGAACATCATGACGCCCATGGAGTAGACGTCGCTCCTGGCGTCGGCGTCGGCAGACTCGACCTGCTCGGGAGACAGGTACGCCGCGGTACCCAGGATGACGCTCGCCGACGTGACGCCGGCCTCGGCGACCGCGCGCACCAGTCCGAAGTCGGCGACCTTGACCTCGCCCGCGTCGGAGATCAACACGTTCTCGGGTTTGACGTCGCGGTGGACGAGGCCGGCTCGATGCGCGGTGCCGAGACCGCCGAGGACGGGATCGGCGACCGCGACGACGGCGTGCGGCGGCATGGGACCGCGCTCGCGCAGCAGTTCGCGCAGGCTGCCGCCCTCGACGAGTTCCATCACGAGAAACGCCGTGCCGTCGTCGATGCCCTGGTCGTAGACCGCGACGAGACCGGGATGCTTGAGGCCCGCGACCGCCCGCGCCTCGAACTCGAAGCGGCGCACGAACTGTGGGTCGCCCGAGTAGCGTCGATCCATCACCTTGACCGCGACGTCGCGGCCCAACCGCAGATCGGCGCCCAGGTAGACCGCCGACATTCCGCCGCGCGCGATCGGCGCGTCGAGGCGATAGCGGTCCTCGAGGACCGCACCGAGCAGGGTGTCGGCCGGGCTGTTCACGACGTCGAATCTACCCGGCACCACCGACCGCGGGCCCGTACGTACACGCCGTGGCGTGTGCTGGACGACGAGTTGTACACAGCGTGACGACCGCCTGTCGGCATGCACGGCGAAACGGTAATCTCAGGCGGGTGAGTTCTCTGCCCCTCTCGACCGACAACCTCCCCGCCGACACCCCCACCTATTCGCTCGACGATGTCGCCGCACGCCTGCATGTCTCGACGAACAAGGTGCGCAACCTCATCCGGGATCATCACCTGCTCGCGATCTCGCGTAACGGTCAGCCCGCGGTGCCGCAAGTGTTCTTCGACGACGAAGGCATCGCGAAGCACTTCACCGGACTCGTCGACGTGTTGTTCGACGGCGGCTACACGCGCGACGAGATCATGACGTGGCTGTTCACCGAACAGGACGACCTCGGCCTGACGCCCGCGGACGCGCTGCACACCCACTCCGCGCGCGAAGTCATCCGTCGCGCGCAGGCACAGGCGTTCTGACGCCCCACATACGACGTCCGAGAGCACCGATCCGCAGTGGATCGGTCCGCATCACCGACGCTGCCGCGAGGCCACCGAGCGCCAGCGCCAACAGCGTCTCGGGCAGTTTGTAGAACAAGATCGAGTCGTCGGGCTGAAAGACGATCAGCATGAACGTCGAGATTCCGACGACCAGCGAGCGCACCCACGTCGGAAGCGTGAACGCCACGGCCAGGCACAGCACCCACGTGTAGTACCAGGGGAGCGTCGACGGTTCGAGGACCACGACGGCCAGCATGGCGAGCACGATGCCCGCCATCGCGTCGCGCTCGGAATGCCGCTGCCGCCACCACAACACGACGAGGATGACCGCGAGCAGAACCTCGCCGACGAGCCGGGTGATCGGCAGCACGGTCTGCAGGTTGAGCGGTGTGAACGGCGCGGCGACGAGTGTCACGAGGTGAGCGACAACCGTCGGCAACGTAAACCAGTTCACGATCCGATCCGCCCAGCCCAAACCAGTGAGCCAACCCAGGCCCAGCCTGACGAGCGCGGTCCACGCCGCGAACACGGCGACGGTGATGCCCACGATCGCGGCGAGCACGAGTGCCACGTCGCGCGCGCCCACCTGGCGCCGTTCTCGGATGTGCGCCAACCAGATCCACAGCACGAAGGGGACCGCGATCCCCGCGGTGATCTTGATCGAGACCGCACACCCGAGCAGCACGAGCCCGCCGACGTGGCGCCCGGTGACGACCAACGCCATCCCCGCGGACAACACACCCATCATGAGTAGTTCGACGTGCGGTCCGCCCACCAGGTGGATCAGGACGAGCGGGTTGAACAGCACCAGCCACAGTCCAGCGGCGGGCGACGCCCCGAAGTGACGGGCGAGGCGCGGAATTGCCCAGAGCGACAACAGGAGTCCCGGCAGCAGTACCAGTCGCATGGCGAGCACACCCAGGATGACGTGCTCGCCGGTCACCGCGACGACCAGGTGCGTCACCCACACGAAGAGCGGGCCATAGGGGGCCGTGGTCGACGCCCAGACCTGCGCCATGCTGTCGACGAGCGGTCCCGGATTGTGCGCCGGGCCGTCGGCGTACGGCGAGAAGCCCGCCCCGAACAGGGCGCCCTGCCCGAGGTAGGCGTAGACGTCGCGACTGTAGAGCGGCACGGTCACCATCAACGGCGCGGCCCACGCCAGCACCCACCTGCCCAGGTGAAGCCCGCTGTGATCACGCGTGCGGTCGCACACGATGCGCCCCAGGCGTATCCACGCGATGACCATGAGCGTCACGCCGACCCAGAATGTGATGCCACACAGCGATTTACCGTGCCCGTAGGTGAGCCAGCTCAGTCCGGTATCGGTCAGGATCGGATGGTTGCGAGGTATGTCTGCGATGCCGAAACCGCCGAGGCACACCATGATCGAGCCGATCAGGCCCGCGATGAGGGTGCGCCGCGTCGTCGTCGACGATGTGCGACCGGCGCTCGCGTCGGCGTCCACTTTCACGTCGGTGTCCATGCTCAGGCGTCGTCCACGCTCACGCGTCGCGATGCGCCATACGACGCGAGACGGCAACGAGGTCGGTGTACACGGCGTCGTCGATATCGGTGCTCTCGAGGGTGGTGACGGCGGACTCGAGCAGTGTGTCGATGGTGCGTTCGACGTCGGCGACGGCGCCCACGTCGGTCAGAATCCCACGCGCAGTGGCCAGTTCGTCTGCCGACAGTTCGGTTCCGATCACCGAACGCAACGTGTCGCCGAGTGCGGGATCGTGAGCGTCGGCGCGGGACAGTCCCAGCGCGAGAAGTGCCGTCCGCTTGCCTGCGACGAGATCGTCGCCCGAGGGCTTGCCGGTACGGGCGGGGTCGCCGAACACACCGAGCAAATCGTCCTGTAGTTGGAACGCGATGCCGAGATCGTGCCCGACCGAACGCAGGTGGTCGACGAGTTCCTCGGAGGCACCCGCGGCGCGGGCGCCGAGTTCGAGCGGCCGCGCGACCGTGTAGGCAGCCGTCTTGAACTCCATCACGCGATAGGCGGCTTCCGTCGATTCCTCGCCGCTGACCTCGTTGACGATGTCGAGGACCTGGCCGCCGAGCACCTCCGTGCGCATCGCCGCCCACGTCGCGATCACTCCCGGTGGCAGGGGCGCAACGTGCGGACCTTCAACCGGCCTGCCTGCGGGCGACACAGTCGCGGGGGCGTACCCGTGGACGAGGTCGTCGGCCCATGCGAGCGCGAAATCGCCTGCCAGAACAGCCGACGCGACTCCGTGTTCGGCCGCGTCGCCGCGCCATCCCGCGTCGCGATGGGCGCTCTCGAACACCCGGTGCACGGTTGGTCGACCGCGCCGTGTGTCGGAGGCGTCGATGATGTCGTCGTGAATGAGCGCGCAGCCCTGCACGAGTTCGAGGGCGGCACAGATTCGCATTGCGTCGGAGTCGGTGAGACCGGTCGGCACGCCGTTGGCGTCGCCGCGGCCCGCCTGCCACCCCGCGTACGCGAAGACGGGGCGGATGCGCTTGCCGCCAGACAGTACGAAATCGGCGACGACCTGCGCCGACGACCCGACGACCGGCGAAATGGCTGCGGCGGTCGACACCGCGGTGCCGAGAAAGTCGCGCAGCACGGATTCGACTGCGCCGGGAACCTCGGCGAGGCGCGTTGGTACGGGAGCGGTCGAGGTCACGTGTCACAGGCTAGCCCGTACACTGGTCCGGTGAATTCATCCGCCCCGGTGCCGTCCGTCGTCGAACGTCTGTCTGCGCCGCATCCGGGACAGGTGCCCTTCTCCGTCGAGTTCCTCCCACCCAAAGACGCCGAGGGCGAGGCACGCCTGTGGCGCGCGGTCCGTGTCTTCGAGCGGCTCAATCCCGCGTTCGTCTCGCTGACGTACGGGGCGGGTGGCAGCACACGTGATCGCACCGTGCGGATCGCGGGTCAACTGGCGACCGAGACCACGCTGGTGCCGGTGGCCCACTTGACCGCGGTGGACCATTCGATCGCCGAATTGCGCTCGCTGGTCGGTGCGTACGCCGACAAGGGCATCACCAATATCCTTGCGCTGCGCGGTGATCCGCCGGGAGATCCGCTCGGTGAGTGGGTCAAGCATCCCGAGGGCGTCTCGTACGCCGAAGAACTCGTCGACCTCATCGGCGAACTCGGCCAGTTCCACGTCGGTGTCGCCTCGTTCCCCGAGGGCCATCACCGTGCTCCCGATCTCGACCACGACACCCGCGTCCTGGTGAGCAAGCTTCGCGCGGGCGCCGAGTACTCGGTCACCCAACTGTTCTTCGACGTCGAGTTCTACCTCCGCCTGCGCGACCGTGTCGCCGCGGCCGACGCCGAGCAGGGCGCCAAGCCGATCATTCCCGAGATCATGCCGATCACGTCGCTTGCCTCGGTTCGACGGATGGTCGAGTTGTCGGGGTCTGTTCTGCCCGAGAGCGTCGAACGGCGGTTGATCGACGCCGCGGGCTCCGGTGAACAAGAGGATCGCGCAGCGGTGCGCGCCGTCGGCATCGACATCGCCACCGAGATGTCGCAACGTCTCATCGCCGAGGGCGTCCCCGGGCTGCATTTCATCAGCCTCAACTTCGCCAAGGCCACCTGCGAGGTGCTCGACCGCCTCGGTGTCGACACCTCCGACGCCCTGCCGCTCGTCTCGTCGAACTAGCTGTCGCCAGGCCAGGGTCTGCGCGGCGCCATCGACGGTGAGTATCGGGAGTGCGACGGCGCGGATAAACCGGGAGTTGATCCAGTGTGCGTCCACGGTCACGTCGATAGCCGATCCCACAAGCTCTGATCGTGGTACGTCGGCGCTCTAGGGGTAGCGACAATGCGCACTGCCCCTTGAACAATCGCCGGACTACACAGCGCTCAGCCGGTGGGGTCGCCGCTCTCCGGCTTCTGGCCACCCGCCGCGGAGGCATCTGCGCGTGCGCCGGAGGAAGCGGTCGTCGACGATGCGGTGGCCCGCGGTGTCGTCGCCTTTTGGGCGGGTGCGGTTCGACGCACCGGCCGCGGCCGTCCTGGGCGCGGGCTGGTGTCGCGGTGCGAGTACGCCAACCAGATGACGAGTGCGACGACGAGGAGGCACACGATCACGAGGAGCCACGTCCACCCGGTGAACGCCGCGGTCGCGGGGTCGGGGTAGGTCGCGTCGGCGATGAACTCGGTGACCTTGCCCGGTTCGGGCGTCCACGTGACAGAGGTCTCCGAATCCTGCTTCGGGACGTTGCTCGCGGTGATCGGACCCGCGAACGCCAGGGTGAACTTCAGGTAGTCGCGTTCATCGAGTCCGTTGAGATCGGCGCTGCCGCGAAAGCGGACGACATCGCCGCTGCGCTTGGCGTTCAATTCCATCGTCATCGACGTGTCGCCGAACGCGTTGGCGACGATGTCTCCGAGCTGACTGAGCTGACCGGCCGTCAGATCGGAGAATGTGGCCCTGGTACCGACCCGGCTCGCGCCCTGCCCTGTCGCTCCGGGCTGTGCGGCCGTGGACGAGGCGCTCGCGGAGGGGGCACCAGCAGAAGCAGATGGGTTCGCCGAATCACCGGCCTGGCCGGTGCGCGGGCCCTCGCGGTAGTCGGAGGTCGACACGTTGTTGTGCATCGACTCGGGAATGTCGAGTCGCGGCGCGCCGCTGGGATTGTCGGGTGAGGTCGCGACGATGATCGTGCCGGCATACCGGTCGCCGACAGTTGTCGAGCGGGTCAGGCACCCCGACAGCAGCGGCATCGCCGTGAGCAGGATCAACAGCGACGCAATCGTGGTTCGCACGGTACGTCGGCTCGTCGGATCGGTGGGGCGTCGCGTGGTAGCCGGTTGCACGTGCTCATCGTGCCAGATGAAGTTGTGTCGGACTGTCAGTGCCGCCGCCGACTCGCCGCGATCGCGAGCTGTCCTGCGATCCGTCCGCTGGCACCGGTCACCCCGCCTCCGGGATGCGTCGACGCCCCTGCGAGGAAGAGCCCGGCCGCGCCGGGTATCCGATGCCCGGCGAGGTCGGGGTGCGGCCGATAGGTGAACATCTGATCGATCGTCATCTCGACGTGCATGATGTTGCCGCCGACCAACCCGAGCTCCGATTCCAGATCGGCGGGCGTCTGGACGTAACGGTGGTCGACCGCCGCGCTGAATCCCGGCGCATGGCGATCGACTTCGGCCAGGATCTCGTCCGCGGCGACCGAGCCGGACGTCGACCACTGGCCGTCACGCAACTGTCGCGGGTGCCACTGCGACCACACCGTGATCGAATGCCGTTGTGCGGGAGCAAGTGTCGGATCGATCGCCGAGAAACTCATCACGACGCACGGTGGGCGTGGTGGTAACTCGCCGACTGTGGCCGCGGTATACGCGCGACGAAGTTGCGAGCGGTCGGTGACGAGAAGTCCCAGCGCCGAATGCACGCCGTGCGGCGGGAGGTCCGACGGCAGATCGCGGTAGGCGGGCAGGGCGCGCGTGCCGAGCCGGACCGCCATCCCGATACCGGAGCCGATATCGATCTCGCGACGCCATCGACCGATCTCCGCTGGTGGAGCAGCTCGCCCGGCGTCGAGCATGTCGAGTGTCGCGAAAATGTGGCAGGCGGCGATCACCTGACGTGTGCAGTGGCTGTCCCCGTCGGTCTGCACGCACCAATGATCGCCACACCGGCTGATCGACGTCGCGGGCGATCCGGTGAGCACCTGCGCGCCGTCGGCGTCGAGCCGGTGCAGAAGGGATTCGGTGAGCGCGCCGCTGCCGCCGACGGCCCTGCCAGGGGGAATCCGGTGCATGAGCGCTGCAAACCCGACCATGGGTGCGGTTCCCGGCGCATTCATGGGCGGACCCGATTGCGCGCCGAACCACGCGAGAGCCGCTTTGAGTCGTTCGGAGGTGAACCAGCGATCGAGAAGCGCGTCACCGGACATCATCAGTTCCTGGGTCGCCGACATGAGCGACCCAGCACGTCGACCGATGAGCCCGGTGCGCGCGGTGTGGGCGGTGTGTCCGATGCCGGCGAATGCTCGTCCGAAGCGGGGGAGTGTCGACGGGGAGTTGAACGCATCGAGCACAGCCCGCGACCGCCGTCCCCACACGCCGACGAAGCGTCGGTAGGCGTCCGCGTCGGCGTCTGAGCACGCCGCGGCGATCGACGCACAGGTCGCGTTGAGGTCGGTGCGGAACACCAGCGGTGGTCCGTCCTGCGTCGCGGGTGCGAAACCCCAAGGGTCGCAGTCGATATAGCGCAGCCCGTGGGCGGAGAGGTCGAGCTCGTCGATGATCGGGGAGTGTCGGATCATCAGATGCGCCGACGACCCGCGATCGACGCGATAACCCGGAAAACGTTCGACGGTCGAGACGGCACCGCCCGGAATGTCGTCGCGTTCGACGACGAGAACGGAGCGTCCGGCGCGGGCGAGGTAGGCGGCCGCGATGAGGCCGTTGTGACCCGCGCCAACGACAACGGCGTCGTGCCGGGGCTGGTGGCCGGAGCGGGTCAAGCGGCTCACCGCGCCGCTGCCGGCGGTGGTGTGCGTGGTGTGCCCACGATCGGTTCCGGCGCGGCGTCGAGCGGGAGTCGTCGACCGAGGAAGGCGAAGGGGCGTGGGTCGCCGGTGAAGGTGAAGTGCCGCAGCACATCGTCGAAGCCCATCCTGCGATAGAGCGACCACGCTCGATTCTGTTCGGCGTGAATCTCCGGGGTGGACAGCAGGACATGGTCTTCTTCGCGGTCGCTCAGCAGCGCGGTCAGCAACCACTCGCCGATGCCGTGGCCCTGGGCGGTCGGGTGAACGTGCAGCTCGGTGAGTTCGAAGTAGTTCGTGGCGACGCGCTCGATGGTCTCACGGCTGCAACCCGAGAGTCGGAGCCCTGTTCTGAGCTGGTGATTCCACCACTGGTCGTCGGCACCGCGGTAGCCGTAGGCGATGCCGACCATGATCTCGTGCCCCGACGGCGAGACCGGAGGGCCGATGAGTCGACGCTGTGTGTCGGGGTCGAGCCGGAGGTCGGGGGGAACGGCCGTCAGCGCGGCGTATGCGGTCCACCCTCGACGGGCGATGTGCTCACGCCAGAGCGGAACCCGGTGGTGTTCGGTACCGCGTGGGTAGTCCATCGCGGTCACGTAGACGTTCAGGGCAGCGTCGAGCCAGGCCGGGGCGTCCTGCCCGGCCAACCGAACGAGTCGGGTCGCCAACTGCTCGTCGTCCTTCCTTCCGCACCAAGCCGCGCGTCGAGTCCGTGGCAGGCCGCGGCGGATCGGGAATGTCGGTACCGAGTTCTACGCTTCTGCTATCTGGATTGGGGCCACATCTCCACTTGAAGAGTGTCGCCGTTCTAGCTATATTGAATATGTCGAACGGGTGTTCGATGAACGTGCCTCCGCAAGCCGTTCTGCTTCACCCACGACAGTCCGGGCGGTCCGGCGACGGACGAGGGAAGCGTGCATCGTCGGACCGCACCGGGACTCGGTCACATCCCCGGGTCGTTCGAGAAGACGCAACACCGAAGGGAGCGCGACATGGCAGTCAACAGGCCGACGCGCGGCACAGTGCGCCACGCACGGCGAGGTGCGGTGGTGCGTCCAGAGATCGACCCCGTGGTTGTCGTCCGCGCTCGTGACCTCCTCGAACGCGCGGAGATCCTGGTGGAGAACGCCGACGGTGTGCCAGACGACGCCGAGCGTTTCCGCCAGTACTACCTCGCGGCACTGCGCGCGGCGGGTGCCGCGCTCGCGGTGTATGAACCGCCGACCAAGCGTGTTTCCCACCGTGTATCGCCGAACGCGTGGTCGCGCATCTCGTCGGCTGTTCCTGATCTCGCCGAGTTCGCCGAGGCATTTGCTCGCCTGTCGGCTGTTCGTATGGAGATCGAGTCAGGTTTGCGCCGCTCGGTCGAGGGCTCGGCGGTCGCCGCGCTCCGTTCCCGCGTGCTGTCGTTCCTCGATGCCGTCGAGGACATCATCGTCGGCTACGAACAGGGAAAGCTCGCGCACCAGTCGGTCGACAGGTCCGACTACGGCTTCGACCACATCGCCTGAGAACACATCGCTCGAGACCGCGGCCCACGCGCTGACCGGTGGTCGGAGGCTTCTGTGGGCGCGCCAGGCGGTTTCGCTCGGCGTGATCCTTGGTCTCAATTTGTGTCTATCGGCGCACTTGAGGTGACCGTCGGATGGTTATGGTGGTCGGGCTTGCGATCACCTCGTATCATGGAAGCTGTAAGCCGCGAACACATGTCACGAGACGGGCGTCCGCGGTCGCCACAATCTCGTTGAAGTGTGAATCGGCAACGTAGTAAGGAGGGTCGGTGCCACTCTCGGAGCACGAGCAGCGCATGCTCGAACAAATCGAAAGTGCTCTATACGCCGAGGACCCGAAGTTCGCGTCCAGCGTGAAGCGTCGACGGCTGGGCCGATCGTCGGGTCGTCGTCGTCTTCAGGCGGCGGCGATCTTCGCCGTCGGTCTTGTGCTGCTCATCGTCGGTCCTCTGGTGGGTCTGAGCATCGCCGGCCTTCCTGTCGTCAGTCTCATCGGTTTTCTCGTGATGTTCGGCGCAGGTCTTCTTGCTCTCTGGGGTGGTGGACGTTCGGCTTCCGAGGGTTCGGCACCCGCCGACACCGCCCGTCCGGCAGGCAACAAGCGCAAGTTCACCGAGCGCATGGAAGAACGGTTCAACCGCCGCTTCGACCAGGAGTGACCGAGCCGCCTGACTGATCAGGCGCCTCACTCTTCTCGGCCTCATCGCCTCCGCGGTGCTCGAGAGTCAGGCCTGGCCGCCTCCCGCGGCCACATGTGTGCCGTATCTCAAGGTTGGTGTGCTGCAGCACCCACGGCATTCGACAAGACACTTCTTCGAGTCCACCACCGCCCGCCGAGCCGTACCGCAGGCCCACTTCTCAGATCAGCAGGGCAACACATCGCACCGATGTGTTGCCCTGCTGTCGTATGTCGTGGCTGTCTCATTGCCGGGGTTCTCTGGATCCCACACAGGGCTGCCGCGCGCCGATCCACACCCTGGTTCCCACCCCGCCCCGCTGGTGGGTCTGAGCATCGC
>NZ_LZMI01000122.1:0-1006 GCF_001665475.1 Gordonia sp. 852002-51296_SCH5728562-b
CCATCGACCCGAGCATGCCGTGCCGGGTGATGGCCTTCTGCATCTTCTTCGAACGAAATTGAGACCCTCTATCGCTGTGCAGAACGCAGCCGACCACGTCCCCTCGCCTGGCGACAGCGCTGTTCAGGGCGGCCACGGCCAGGCGGGACTTCATTCTCGAGTCGATCGAGTACCCGACGATCCGGCCCGAGTAGACGTCCTTGATCGCGCACAGGTACAGCTTGCCCTCGGCCGTCCAGTGCTCGGTGATGTCGGTCAGCCACAGCTCGTTGGGGCCGGGCGCGGTGAAGTCTCTCTTGACGAGATCGTCGTGTACAGGCGGGCCGGCCTTGCGGTGCTTGCCGCGGCCTCTCTTGCTGATGGTGCTGGTCCAGCCGCCGGCGGAGCAGATCCGCCACGCCGTCCGCCGGCACATCTTCTCGCCTGCGGCTTCGGCCTCGTCGGCGAGGTAGCGGTAGCCGAACTCCGGGTCTTCGCGGTGGGCGTCGAACAGGGCGTTGGCCCGGTACGCCTCGGCGAGCTCGGCGTCGGTGATCGGGTTCTTGCGCCACCGGTAGTAGGGCTGGCGAGCGATCTTGAGTACCCGACACGCCACCGCGACGGGGATGCCGTCAGCGGCCAGCTCACTCACGAGCGGGTACCACCTTTTCCCGGCAGATTCGCTTGGGACAGGTACGCCGCCGCCCGGCGTAAGACCTCGTTCTCCTGTTCAAGCAGGCGCACACGCCGCTTGGCCTCGCGCAGCTCACGCGATTCGGCCGACGTGGTGCCGGGCTTGATCCCGGCCTCCACGTCGGCCTTGCGGATCCACTTGTTCAGGGTCATCGGGTGGATACCGAAGTCGGCAGCGATCTGTTCGAGAGTCACACCGTCTTCACGGTTCTGGGCGACGCGGACAACGTCGTCGCGGAACTCCTGGGGATAGGGCTTGGGCACAGCTGGCATCCTTCCAGGCCGCCCGGCAGGGCAAGCCAGATCAGATGTCACCTACTCGTGCACCAGCCCC
>NZ_LZMI01000123.1:0-27220 GCF_001665475.1 Gordonia sp. 852002-51296_SCH5728562-b
GAATTCGAGACCATCATCAACCACGAGGCCCCTCAGGCCGCGTGACTAACCCTGTCACCTATCCGTGCACCAGGCCCGCTCCCGCGTCGAGTTCCGTGACTTCTTCAAAGCACACTATGGACCGATCATCGCCGTCTACCGCTTTATCGCCGACGACGCGACGCGCACCGCCGAGCTCGACACGGCTGTATCAGCCCTGGCCGACGAGTACCTCATCGACGGCCGGATGGAGTGGAAGTACTTGCTGGCGGTAGGTCGGCGCGCCGCTCCGCTTGCGCTTTCGTAGTCGTCGATGGTGTGCGATGCGCGAATCCACCTCATCTGTCACTCGTCACCTTCGGCGCCGCTGAAGGTGAACCGCGACAGATGAGGTGCAGTCGTCGGCGTCAGGGACGCGTCACGGCAGACAGTCGGTGCCGGTGCACGTACACCACGGCCTGAATGCGGTCGCGCACGCCAAGTTTAGCCAGGATGTGGGATACGTGAGTCTTGACCGTCTGCTCCCCCAGGTACAGTTCGGCGGCGATCTCAGCGTTGCTGTGTGCCTCGGCCATGAGGAGCAGTACCTCGAATTCGCGTGCCGTCAGCGTCGCCACCTCCGGGGGCACCGGCACCTCGGTCAGAGTGTCGGCGACGCGGGCTGCCAAACGGCGCGTCATGGCGGGATCGATCACCGAATCACCGCGCGCCACAATGCGAATCGCGCCGACGATCTCTTCCGGAGGCGACGACTTGAGTAGAAAGCCTGAGGCCCCGGCACGCAGCGCGGTGGCGAGCACCTTCTCACTGTCGTAGGTCGTGAGCATCAGGATCTTGGCGTCGGTGGCGGCGATGATCGGCTCGATGGCGGCGACACCGTCGAGCCTGGGCATTCGCACATCGAGTACCACCACGGCTGGTTGGACCCGCTGAGCCGCCTCGATCGCGGCGCGGCCGTCGTCTGCTTCGGCAACGCACGAAGTATCAGGGCCGGCGTCGATGACGGCCTTGAGTCCCGCGCGGAACACGGCGTGGTCGTCGGCGACGAGAACGGTGATGGGTTCGGTCATCGTGTACTCACCGGGATCTCGACAAGGGTGCGCCATTGCCCCAATTCGTCGGCGCCGCATTCTACGCGGCCGTCGAACAACTCTGCGCGACGCCGCATACCGTCGAGTCCGCGGTGCAGCGAGTCGCCTGTGTAGACCTCGGCCGCAATGGGATTCGACTCGTCGATGACGATTCGCGATCGATCTCGGCGAACCTTGAGGCAGGCCGATCCGTCGCCGTGACGCAATGCATTGGTCAGCAATTCCTGGACGATTCGATACACGATGACGTCGAGCGATTTCGGCAACGTGACCAGTCCGCGCGGAAGGTTGATGTCCACACAGAGTCCGGCCCGACCGACAGACTCGACCAGCTCGGGGATGTTGGCGAGGCCGGGTTGCACCTCGCCCGCGTCGTCGCGACCGTGCAGGATGTCGAGTTGCAGACGAAGGTCTTTCATGGCCGCCTGGCTCGATGTCTCGACCGCCCGCAGTGATCGCTCCGACGCCTCGATGTTCGATCCGAGGGTCATTCGGGCCGCGCCTGCGTGGATGCCTATCGCACTGACGTGGTGGGAGATGACATCGTGCAGATCACGGGCGATGGCCTCGCGCTCGTCGGCGAGAGCTTTGGCCAGCGCTGCGTGGTCACTCTTCCGCTGCATCTCCAGTTTGGTGACGTAGGCGCCTCCGGCGGCGGTGTACCGGCCAACGAGCCACGGGATCAACGCATTCGAGACCGCGATGGCGGGAATCATCCACCACACATCGGCTGAGCCGTTGAGATATGCCGCCGTCGCGACTCCTGCCATCAGCACTGGCAACACGGTCGCCGAAGCCCGGGCGGGCAGCCATGCGCCGGCTCGGTAACCGGCGACCAGCACGCCGACGTTGCCGATACCGGCCGCGAGTGCGTAGTGGCTCAGCAGTAGGCACGCGAGGATACGTGTGATCACCTGAATGTAGGCAACCACGGCTGTGGTGCTGGGGCGTAGGGCAAGACAGAGGTCGGCGGCGACCAGCGTGATCGTCATCGTGAGCGCCGCAATCGGGGCGGCAGAGAAGATCCCCGAGGAAATGAAGAGCATCGCGTCGATCACGGCGGCGAACAGTGCCACCAGGAGTGACTGACGTTCGAGCGACTTTCGAACGGCGACGAGTCCTGGCTCCGGCATGTGTGAAGGCTAGTCGACTCCCCCGTGAGAGGGAGGGAAAATCAGTTCTTCGCGGGATGTTTGTGCAGGTCACCGTCAATAGAGTTCTGCACATGAACGCAACCAGTACTTTGCTCCTCGCGGCTGTACCTGCATTTATCTTGCTCTCGATCGTCGAATACGTTGACCACAGACGAGACCGCGACGCCACACATACGTTCTCCAAACGTTCTGTGCGCGACTACGTCGGAAACTGGGCCACGTACCTGATCAACACGGCCGCCAAGGCGCTTACTCAGTACATCCTGCCGTTCTCGACGATCGTCGTCGCCTCAGCGCTCACGCCGCTGCACTTGTCGGCCAAGCACTGGTGGGTGTGGGTGGCATGCCTGGTCGTCACCGACTTCTGCTACTACTGGGCGCACCGCGGCGACCACCGCATCCGGCTCCTCTGGGCCGCACACAGCGTGCACCACTCCAGCAACTACTTCAATCTGTCCACAAACCTGCGGCTGCCCTGGTTTCACCCTGTGTCCTACACACTGCGCAGCCTCGCCTGGCTCCCCGCGGCCCTACTGGGATTCCCGGTCTGGATGATTCTCCTACTCAACACAGCCGGTCTGCTCTTCCAGATCCCGTTCCATACCCAACGTATCGACAAGCTATGGGCGCCTTGGGAGTTCATTTTCAACAGCCCGTCCCACCACCGCGTTCACCATGGATCGAACCAGCCTTACATCGACAAGAACTATGGCGGTGTGTTCATCATCTGGGATCGCATTTTCGGTTCGTATGCCGAGGAGACCGAGCCGGTGCGGTACGGACTTCTCCACGACGTGGAGACCCAGAATCCCATCAAGTACAACTACGTCGAGACAGTGAACATGCTTCGCGACACAGCGCGCGCTCAGACGTGGCGCGGCCGCCTCGGCTACCTCTTCGGGCCTCCCGGATACGCCGAGAAGAACAAGTCCGACGACGAACTCATCACAGCCTGAAGTTCACGACGCCACGCCGCCTCCCCACACGGGGAGGCGGCGCCGCGCGTTGCCCCATACCGCGTATGGGGGGCTATCGAAATGTCATGGTGCTGCGCAGTCCGACGATGGTCGACGATGTAGACGTGACTGCACGTCGAACAATCCCGGCCACGATCGCGACGCACGCTGCGGAGATCCGGGGCAAGCCGATCGTCGCAGCGATGACAGGAGTCGGCATCGTCAATGCCACCCACGCCGCCAACGCATCGTTTGCAGACCTCACCTGCTCGCGGCACGGCCTTCGGATCGCCCGGATCGTCTTCTCCGGCACGGCAGGTGGTTTACCGCCGGCGGGCATCGGCGATGTCGCGGTTCCGGCAACGTGCAGGCCTCGCTCGTTGATTCGACGCCATTCCTGGCTGGGCGTTTCGCCGCCGTGCGGTAGGTCGCGGCGGCGCTGGGCCAACCGCCGTTACGCCGACCCTCGCGTGCGATGAGCGAACCCGCACCTCATCTGTCGCTCGGCACCTTCGGCAGTGCAGAAGGTAGATCGTCACAGATGAGGTGCGGTCTCGATGAGTGCCGGCTCTCGACCCACGACGACGTCGACCCGCGCGTTCGACGCGGCGCACCGCCGGCTGCGCCGCGCACTCATCGACGCTCGCGGCGGTAGTGCGAAGGGCTCGTCCCGTGCATCGTCTTGAACGCGTTGCTGAACGAGAACGCTGATCCGTAGCCGATCCGCCGGGCAATCGTCTCGAGGCCGTCGTCGGATGCGACGAGTGCGTCGGCAGCCAGGGTCATTCGCCAGCGCGTGAGATATCTCGCGGGCGTCTCCCCCACGCTGTCACGAAACTTGGCGGCCAAGCCGGACCTGGAAACGTGCAGCGCTGCGGCGAGTGCTGTTACCGTCCAAGGCTTCTCGGGTGAGTCGTGGATCAGGTCGAGCGCGCCGGCAACCGTCGGATCGAGTGTGCCGGACAGCCACCCGGGCCCCGCCAAGGGTCCGGCGGCGCGAATGGTGGAGGCCACCACAACGTCGAGCAGGCGGTCGATGACGAAGCTGTGTCCCGGTTTCGCGTCGGCGAGTTCCTGACGCAACAGAGCGAGTGTCGTTTCGTCGACGCCGCCGCGCGGAAGCACTGTGAAGTCGGGCAACTGCTCGGTGAGATGTCGCCCGACCTGGGATGCCGACGCATAGGTTCCGACGAGGAGCTGGTCGGCTCCGTCGCTGTGATTGCCCCACGTCAGCAGACCTCGGTGTACCGCAGACTGCATCGACTCGTGGAGCGCAATGCACTTGCCGCCCTCCACGATTCGAACGGTCGGGGCGCGGTCAGGCTCGTCGGCCACCACGTAGCGCGGCCCGTGCGCGACCAATGCGACCTGCCCCGCCGTCAGAAGCACTTCCTCTTCCGATCCCACGAGCCACGCCGATCCGCGGTCGACGGCGATCACGGTGAGTGGGGCGCCGTCGTCGATGTCGACCGACCACGGTGCGCTCATGGACAGTCGGAGTGAGAACAAGCCCTGTGCCCGAAGCCCGGACAGCATCCTGAACAGAGGGTCCACAACCTCAGATTAGACGTTTGCGTATGAATATCGGGCCTTTTCGGCATGGATAACGCCAAAGCGTCGACAGATGCTTGTAGTCATGACAATGAAATTGCTGATCGGGTCGGCCGTGCTCTGCAGCGCAGTGCTCGGAGGTTTCTATTTCGCCTACGCCACGGTGATGGCGGCCTTGAGCGGAGTCGACGGCGCTGACGCGATGCGCAGGATGAACTCCGCTGTGGAGCGTCCACCCTTCCTCGCGGTCTTCTTCCTCGCGCCTGTGCTGGCCGTGGCCGTCGTGGTCGGGATCGTTGCATTCGGTCCTCGCGACGTTCGCGGACTTGCCGGGGTGATCGGTGCGGTGCTCGTCGTCGTAGCGTTCGTGACGACGGTGGCGATCAACGTGCCTCTCAACCAACGGCTTGCCGCTGGAACGGTGGACTGGGCCACGTTCGTCAGTACCTGGGGGACGTGGAACGCGGTGCGCACCTGGCTTTCAGTGGTCGGCGCACTCGGGATGGGCGTGGCCGCGTTTCGCTGAGAATCGGACGTGGTGGGTTCCAGCCGCCGAGTCTGAATATGCGCGACGAACGCTCGCACCTCATCTGTCGCAATTCACCTTCGGCACCGCCGAAGGTGAATCGACACAGATGAGGTGCGCCCAGCTATGGCTGCCGGAACATCTGCGCCGCGTTGGACCATTCGATCGCGTCACGCTGCGCGGCGTCGAGGTCTGGGTAGTTCTCCAGGTTCGCGGTGAAGTAGGCGCCGGCGACCGTGGGCGCGAAGGGCCAGTCCGAGCCGTAGGTAATGTGTCCGCGCTGCGCGAACGCCAGCAGACTGGGCAACGATGCGTTGCTGGCGGTGAGTGCAAGGTCGAAATAGAAGCTGCGGAAGTCGTCGAGAATGTCAACAATGCTGCGGCCCGTGCTACCGGCTATTGCGATCGCCATGCGGTGCGCGGCGTAGGGTACGAATCCGCCTCCGTGGCTCAGGAGAAGGCGAATATTGGGGTACCGCTGCCGAATGTTGTTGCTGACGAGCAGATATGCGGCGCGCGTTGTGTCCAGGAGAAAGTCCGTTGCGAACGGTGGAATTCCCGCTACTGCCGGACTAGGGAGTTCAGCCGGATGAATGAACGCGACCGATCCGCGTGCATTGAGTTCTTCCCAGAGCGGCTCGAGTCCGTCCTCGCCCAGGTACCTTCCCGCCGAGTTGGCAAGTAAGACAACGCCGTCGGCGTTCAGATCGTCGAGCGCTCGGATCGCTTCGGTCGCGGCCAGTGTCGGGTGTGGTGTCGGCAGCGTCGCGAAGAACCCAAACCGGCTCGACGCACCACCGGCGAGTTCTGCGCAGTAGTCGTTGATCTGCGCCGCGAGACGGGCGGCGGCGCGTGGTTCGTCGAGGAAGGTTGTTCCCGGCGTCGACACCGAAAGAATGGCGGTGCTGACCGCCAACGCATCCATTGCTTCGAGCGATAGCTCGGGGGTCCAGGCGGGTAGGTCGCGTCCTCCGGCCGCGTCGATCCCCGCGGCTTGGAGCGCCGCTCGATAGAACGGAGGGATGACGTGGTGGTGGGTGTCTATGCGCGGCATGGTGATGGGTTCTCCGTAGTTCTTTCGGTCAGTTATCCGGAATCCCTACGCCTGCAAGCGCAGTGACGGGATCTTCGTCGTGCCGGAGCGAGAGCGCGCCGCGGCGGAACTGGTCGAGTTTCTCGATGATCGTCTGACCTTCTGGTGTGTGCCCCCAGATGCTGATCCCCTTGTGGGTAGTCGGTTCCCACGTCTTCTCGTCGACGGTGATCGGGTTCCAGCCGACCTCCCATTCGAAACCGGATGGGCTCTGTGCGTAGAACGAGAGCTCTTTGTCGTTGGTGTGCTGGCCGACGGAGAGCGCCATGTCGAAGCCGAGTTGCTTGACCCGCTGATATGCCTGGGTCATGTAGTCGAGGGATGCGACCTCGATGTTGAGGTGCTGAACGCGAGTCCTGATCGGATTGATCGGCAGGGCACGGACATTGGCGATGGCGATCGAGTGATGACGCTCGTTCACCCGCAGGAATCGGATCTTGAGCTTGGCGCCGCTGATCGTCTCGTCGATGTAGTCGGTGAGCCGGGCGTCGAAGACGGTGTTGTAGTAGCCGCGCATCTGCTGCGGTTTGGTAGACGTGATCGCCACGTGCCCCATTCCTGATGTGCCGGTGACGAATCCGTGTTGGTTGGTCATCGCCAGTGGTGCATCGGTCACTCGGGCACGGGTGAAGATCTCCTGGGCCAGACGGTTGGGACCGGGAAAGCGGATCAGGCGTTCCACTCCGCGGACTGCGGCATCTTCTTCGGTGCCGGCCACAGTCGGCACACCTCGGCCGGTGACCCGACCAACGATCTGGTCGAATGCCTCATGCTTGTCGAGTTCCCATCCGAGGGCGACGACGTCTTCGGCGGGGCCGCGCACGATGATGAACCGTGCTTGGTGATCGTCGAGACGGAACCGAATCACGTCTGGCGACAACTCATCGAGGTGCATTCCGATGGCGTCTTTCCCGAATCGTCGCCACTCACTGAACTTTTGGCTTTCGATGACGATGTAGCCGAGGTGTACGTTCCCGAACACCGACGGTGCGACGGTCGTCGAGGCGCTCAACATCGGGCCGCTCATGCGTAGGTGCCGTCGAGGAAGTCGGTCACAACCTTGTTGAACAGGTCGGCTCGTTCCCACTGAACCCAATGGCCGGTTCGCGCCGGCATCAGCAGGTCGGCGTTGGGCATGGCGTCGACGAGCATCTGTCCCCCGGCCGGCCGGTTGACCTTGTCGTTCTGGCCCCAGATGACCAACGTGCGGTTCGGGAGTGTCTGGAGGCGCGAGTCGCGGGTGAAGTCCATGCGCCACAGGGTTTTCAGCGCGCCGAGACCCGAGGGACGTCGCAGCGGCGGATGTGCGACGACGTCGGGGTCGATCGAGGCCCGATAGCGCTCCTCGATTGCGCTCTCCGGTACCGCTTCGGCGTCGTAGACGAGGTAAGTGCGGATGAAGGTTTCGAGCTTGTCGCGGCTGGGCCCGGAGCCCGTGTAGTAGCCGAGTAGTGCATTAAGTCCCTTGGTGGGCGCCCCGCGCGTGGTGCCGATCCCGCCCGGTCCCATGAGCACCAGCCGGTCGACGCGGTGCGGGGTGTCCAAGGCCAGCCGCAGCGCGCAGGCGCCGCCGTAGGAGTTGCCCACCAGGTGGGCGGTGTCGAGTCCGAGGTGATCGAGTAGGGCGCGGATCGCCTCGGCAAGCGCGCCGAACGGGTCGGTTTGCTCGAGGTTCTTGCTGCTACGACCGTAGCCGGGCAGGTCGGGCACGATCACACGGAATCGGCTGGCCAGGGCGTCGACGTTGCGCGCGTAGTTCGACATACCGGAGGCACCTGGTCCGCCTCCGTGTAGCAGAACGACTGGGTCGCCGGTACCGATCTCGGTGTAGAAGATCTCGGTATCGCCATTGACTGTGACGGTGTGGGATGCGTTGTGAGGGGCCAACATCAGGCTTCCTTCATCGTGAGGTGGCGGTCGCCGCACGCAATCCTGCGGGGGGCGTTGGGAGGGTGTGTCCGGAGTCGGCAGCGCAGTAGACGAAGCCGTCGGGGCGCAGTGCAACGGCCGAAGCATGGTGCGTGCTGAACCACGTCCGCAGTGTGCCGTCGGCGTCGACGATGGCGTCGGGGGCCGGCCGTGCACCAGCCGGCAGTACTCTCAGCACTTCGACGCCGCGCGAGTGCCACGCGGTGTGGTCGCGTTCGTCGAGACCGAGCACGACCCAGCGACCGTCGAGCACGTCGTCGAGGTGAATTCGCGTTCCGTGCTCGTCAAGCACCCACGGCTGAGGGATCTGCCATCCCCGGGCGGGGTGGGTCTGCTCGCTGAAGAGCCCGTCGGAATAGTGGGCATTGGGGATCCATTTGTTGTCCACCATCCAGCGCGTGTAGATGGAGAACCTGGATGCGAACCGAAAGACGTTGTTGCGCAGGCTTGCCGCCCATGGGCGACGTTCGGTGATCACCTTGCCGGCGAATACGGCATGATCGGTTGTCTCGCGCACGTGGGGCTCACGTTCGACCTGATAGCTGTCGAGTGCTGACTCCGGAAGACTTCCGTCGACAACTGCGGCGAGTTTCCAGCACAGGTTGGCAGCGTCGCGTACGCCCGACGCCATCCCCTGTCCGATCCATGGCGGCATCGCGTGCGCGGCGTCGCCTGCCAGGAATACCCGGCCCACACGCCAACGGTCGGCTACCCGGACATGGTGGCTGTAGACGACTGCGCGGAGGATCTCGACGTTCTCCTCGGTGATGCCCTGACTCTTCAGGATGTCCCAAATAGCTTGGTGTGTAGCGAGATACTTCTCGTCTTCGCCGTCGCGGACCGGGAACTCCCACCTGTGATGCCCGAGCGGCGTCGGACAGTCAACGGTGGGACGCGCCGGGTCGCAATGAAAACGTAAGCGCGAGCTACCTTCCCAGTCGCGGAGCACCTTTGTGTCGATGACAACCCATCGCTCGGTGTAGGTCGTGCCCTGGTAGCCGATGCCCAGTTGTCCCCGGGTCGCCGACGACCCTCCATCCGCGGCAATCACATACGACGCGCGAATCCGAACGAAGCTGTCGTCGGCCAGGTCGGCGGCCAGGATCTCGACGTCGTCGGCACCGCTGAGCACCTTGAGGCTTTCGTGCCTCGTCAGCACTGTGACATTGGCAAACCGTTCCACTCCGGCGCGCAGCGTCGTGTCGACGGCAGGTTGGTAGATGAACTGCTGCGGTGGGTGACCAGCGCCTCGTGATGCCGGCTGCAGCTCCGAAAACGGCTTGCCCTCGGCGTCGACAAATGCGACGACGCCGCCGGGCAGCATGTCGCGCTGCAGGGTGTCGGCCAGGCCCACCTGCTGTTAGATACGCATGACCTCCTCGTCTGTTGAAATTGCGCGGGCGCGACCGTAGACGTCCGGATCACGTTCGAGCACAACCACATTCAGTCCTTGTTGACCGAGGAGGTTGGCCGCGGTGACCCCGGTGGGGCCATAGCCGATGATCGCCACGTCGTAGTGCGGAATGTCGGACACGGAAGTCTCCTAGAGCCTGACCTCGCCACCAGGGCGAGATGCCACATAAGCGAGCTGTAGTGATCACTACGCTAAGACCTTGACCACGGGCCGTCAAGGACTTACTGTAATGACCACTACGGCAATTGCGGCCACTCCCCGACCAATCGAGAAGGGTGATCCGATGGCAGAGACATCGCGGCGACGTCGAGCGAATGGCGAGACGTCGAGAGCCAAAATCCTCGACGCGGCAACAGAAATCGCCAGTGAGCGTGGCTACGAGGGAACGAGTATCAACCTCGTGAGCAAGCGGTGCGGGTTGCCTGCGAGTTCGATCTATTGGCATTTCACCGACAAGGACGACCTCATCGCGGCAGTCACCGAGCGAAGCTTCGGTCGATGGCTGTCGGCGTGGAGCATGCCCGACGACGGGACGGCTCGTGACCGGGTCGCGGAGATGACCATGCAGGTGGCCAAGGCGCTGCTGGAGTCACCCGACTTCCTGCGGCTCGGACTGATGCTCGCGTTGGAACGCCGACCAGTTGAGCCGCGCGCCCGCGAGATGTATCTGCAGGTGCGAGCTGAGGCTCAGGTCCGAATTCGCGAAGCAGCCAAGGAACTGTCTCCGGATCTCGACGAGGCCGCTGTCGATCAACTCGCCACCTACGCCATGGCGGGCGCCGACGGTCTGTTCATCGCCAAGGAGATCGGCGGTGACTCGGTCGATCTACCAGCGCTGTTCGAACTCCACGGACGCATGTTGATCGATGCCGCACTCCGACTCACCGAATCACCACGAGACGAGGACTCATGATCTCTCCCCTGCCACCGGCCGACCTTGACGACTGGGCTGACAGGTTGCACACCGCACTGCTCGACAGCGCACCGATTGCCCCGCTGAGCGAGAGCATTCCCGACTTCGACGTGGCCGGCGCCTATGCGATTCAGCAGCGCAATCTCACGCGACTGCTCGACGACGGGGCTCGGCTGGTCGGCCGCAAGATCGGTCTGACGTCAGCGCCCATGCAACAGTTGCTCGGCGTCGACGAGCCCGATTACGGATTCATTCTCGACACCATGGTGTATCCCGACGGAGGCGCCATTCCAGTGTCGTCGCTCTGTGCGCCGCGCGTCGAGCCGGAGATCGCGTTCCGGCTCAGCCGTCCGCTGCAGGGACCAGGTATCAGCGTCGCCGATGTCCTTGATGCGACCGACGCAGTTGGTGCTGCCCTGGAGATCGTCGACAGCCGGATCGCTGACTGGCGAATCACTCTGTGCGACACCGTCGCCGACAACGCCAGCTCTGCCGCGGTGGTCCTCGGTCCGTGGGTGCCGATCAACGACGCACCCGACCTCGACGACATTTCTGCGTCCCTGTACGTCAACGATGAGCAGGTCGACACCGGAGTTGCCACCGCGGTTCTGGGTCACCCTGCCGAGGCGGTGGCGTGGTTGGTGAACGCCCTGGCCGCGTTCGACATCGGGCTGCGGGCCGGCGAGTTCGTCATGTCCGGATCGATCACCTCAGCCGTGTTCGTTCACTCCGGCGATACTGCGGCAGCGGATCTGTCCGGTCTTGGCCGCGTATCCATCGACTTCACCTGAGGGAGCCATCGATGACCACGACTCATCGCTACCCGGTTGCCATCATCGGCTCGGGAAATATCGGCACCGATCTCATGATCAAGATCCTCCGAAGCGACGGCCCACTCGAGGTGGTTGCAATGGTGGGGATCGATCCGAGCTCCGACGGCTTGGCGCGTGCCACACGACTCGGCGTCGCCACCACCGCCGAGGGCGTCGACGGACTGCTCGCCATGGACGAATTCGCCGATGTGCGACTGGTTTTCGACGCGACGTCTGCCGGGGCGCACCGCGCCAATTGGTCCACACTCAAGCCCACCGGGGTCCGGGTGCTCGACCTCACGCCTGCGTCGATCGGTCCGTTCTGTGTGCCCGTTGTCAACCTTGACGAGCATCTGGATGCGCCGAATCTGAACATGGTGACCTGTGGCGGTCAGGCGACCGTGCCGATCGCCGCTGCTGTCGGCGCAGTTGCTCCGGTCTCGTATGCCGAGATCATCTCGTCGATCTCGTCCAAATCAGCAGGGCCCGGAACGCGTGCGAACATCGATGAGTTCACCGAGACGACCGCCGCCGCGTTGCGTGACGTCGGGGGTGCGCAGCGCGCTAAGGCAGTGATGATCCTCAACCCGGCCGACCCGCCAATCCTTATGCGCAACACCGTGTATTGCCTTGTCGACGGCGACACCGACCATACGGCGATCGAGGCGTCGATCACCGACATGGTCGAGCGCGTCAATGCCTATGTTCCCGGCTATCGGCTCAAGCAACGTGTGCAGTTCGAGACGTTCACCGCGGAGAATCCGCTCTACATCCCCGAGACCGGCAAGTTCAGCGGCACGCGGGTGACCACAATGCTCGAGGTGACGGGCGCAGCCCACTACTTGCCCGCCTACGCAGGCAATCTCGACATCATGACCTCGGCTGCGAAAGCCACCGCCGAACGCATTGCAGTTCATGCCGCGCAGACAACAGGAGCCACACGGTGAGCAAGGTGTATGTCAGCGACATCACGCTGCGAGACGGCATGCACGCGATCCGGCACCAGTACACAACCGATCAGGCGGTCACCATCGCCACGGCACTCGATGCGGCCGGTGTGGATTCGATTGAGGTGGCGCACGGCGACGGCCTTGCCGGCTCCAGTTGCATCTACGGCTTTGGTGCCCACACCGACCTGGAATGGATCGAAGCCGTTGCAGGCGTGGTGAAACGAGCGACTGTGGCTACTCTGCTCCTACCCGGGATCGGAACTGTGCAGAACCTCAAGGACGCTCATGGCGCCGGTGCGCGCACGGTGAGGGTCGCGACGCACTGCACCGAGGCAGACATCTCCGCCCAGCACATCGCCGCTGCCCGTGAACTCGACATGGACACCGTCGGCTTTCTGATGATGAGCCACATGGCCAGTCCGCAGGAGTTGGCGCGGCAAGCCGTGCTGATGGAGTCCTACGGCGCCACCTGTGTCTACGTCGTCGATTCCGGAGGCGCGATGACCATGCGTGACGTCGCCGAGCGCTGCGACGCGATGCGTGGAGTTCTGCACGGCGACACCGAGATCGGCATCCATGCACACCACAACCTCTCACTGGGCGTGGCCAACTCGCTCGTGGCTGTCGAGCATGGCGCGAATCGTGTCGACGCGTCGCTGGCGGGTATGGGCGCAGGCGCGGGCAACGCTCCGTTGGAGGTGTTCGTGGCGGCCGCGTCGAGAGCCGGAATCGAACACGGCTGTGACCTCAATGCGCTCGAAGACGCCGCCGACGACATCGTCCGCCCGTTGCAGGACCGGCCCGTGCGCGTCGATCGCGAAACGCTGACTCTCGGATACGCCGGTGTGTACTCGAGCTTTCTGCGTCACGCCGAGAGCATTGCCGAGCGCTACGACGTCGATGCCCGCAGCCTGCTGGTGGAAGCAGGCCGACGGGGCATGGTCGGCGGGCAAGAAGACATGCTCGTCGACATCGCGTTGGACTTGGTCGCCGGAAGCCGTTCTCAGACAGCCGTTCTCACCCATGACGCCTAAGCGTCCACACTCATTTCCCGAGAGGCCCACAACCGATGACTGCTGATATCAACCCGTCCTCGCCCAGCACTGGCGAGTCCTTCGGCATGAGCCGTCGGTCGCTGTTGATCGGTGCAGGCGCGGCGGCCGCAGGAGTCGCCGTCGCAACGAGCGCTGTGCCGGCGACCGCTTCGGCCGCACCGTCCGGAAGGTACCGGATCGATCTTCACGCCCATTTCCTGCCGCCTGAGTACCGTGCCGCACTGCTCGAACACGGCCATATCACCATTGGCGGATATCCCACCCCACAGTGGTCACCGGAAGCAGCGATCGACTTCATGGACCGCTGGGGGATCCAATCCCAGGCACTCTCGGTGTCTGACCCGGGTGTGTCGTTCCTGCGCGGCAAAGAGGCCCGCGATCTTGCCCGCTATTGCAATACGTACGCCGCCAGGCTCTTTCGCACACACCGCACCCGCTTCGGCGCATTCGCGGTACTGCCCATGCCCGACGTCGCGGCCTCGATCGCCGAACTCGAGTACGCACTCGACACTCTCCACCTCGACGGCGTCGTGTTGCTGTCTGCGTACGACGGCATCTACCTCGGCGATCCCCGTTTCGAGCCGCTCATGGAGGCACTCAACCGCCGCGAGGCGTTCGTCTTCGTCCATCCCGCCGCTATCCCCGACGACGCCAAACCCTCACTGCCACTGCCGGATTTCCTCGAAGAGTTCACGTTTGATACCACTCGAGCGGCGACCCTGATGCTCGCGGGCGGAACCCTGCGCCGCTACCCCGGTATCCGGTTTCAACTCGCCCACGCCGGCGGGACGCTGCCCTTCCTGTCCTGGCGCATCGGCGTGGTTGCGGAAACGCCTGTCGGCAACCATTGGCCCGTTGGTGCGCCTCGTCCCTCTGCCCTCGATGTGCAACAACTGATCCGCACCTTCTACTTCGACACCGCCCTCAGCGCGTCGGAAGCTGCGATGCGATCTGTGCTGGAGGTCGCGCCGCGCTCGCATATCGTCTTCGGCTCCGACTGGCCGTTCAGCCAGATGGTGTTCGTCGAGGGCTCAGGCGATCCCGCTCCCGGATTGAGCAAGGTCTTCACCACAGATGAGCGCTACGAGGTCGAACGCATCAACCCGCTGCAGCAACTCCCCCGGCTGCGGGCTTCCGTGAGCTGACGAACTCGGTTCTGCCGCAACATCGACGGACATATCGATTTTGCCCGCACCTCATCTGTCGCGATTTACCTTCTGTACTGCCGAAGGTAGCTGTGCACAGATGAGGTGCGGGGCCGGGCAGCCGTCACGGCACCCGCGATATCCGGTCGGCCTCGATCGTGACGATGATGCGGGTCTGCTCCTGCCCGCCGTACCAGGCGTACGGCCTGCCGGTGTACTTCTGCGCCAACTCGTTGATCGAGTCGACGCCTCCGTCGGTGGTCATCTCGACTACCCGACCGCGAATTTGAGTGAACAGCGCTGGATTCGCGGGATCAGAGACCGCGACCGCGACTCGCGGATCCCTTTCGAAATTGCGGGCCTTCTGCATGCCCGCGACGACGTTGATCACCACGTGCTTGCCATCGGTGTCGACCCAGGTCTGGGTCAACTGTGGTGATCCGTCCGGCATCACGGTTGCGACGTAGCAGAGTGCGGGCGTGCGCAGTAGTTCGACGACGTCATCAGGTAAGTCCATGTGGAGCTCCCTCGAGGTGGTTGACGCGGCTGGGCGTCGCGCACCGCCGACTGTACTGATCGCCGGCTGTCAGGCAGGCATCACGTAAGCGCCGTCGAGCTCCTTCACCTGCTGCCAGACCCTGTCGAAGGAGTCGGCATCGGCGACGGGTCGTCGGACGGCGTCGAGCGCCCACGACTGCTGTTCGGGTGTGGCCGTCGGCTTGCCGTACAGCGACACGGCGTAGCCGGAGAAGTCGCGGATCTGGAAGTCGAAGATCCGGTTGAGCAGATCGGCGTCGAGTCCGATGATCGCGGCTTGCTCGAGGATCAACTGTCCGTAGACGACCAGCGAGAACAGGTGTCCGATGGTGAGGACGAAGTCGAGGTCCTTTTGCTGCTCAGCGCTGGGCGCAGCGGTCTGCAAGAGATTCTGCAGTGCCTGCGCTTGTTCGTAGAACACCGCGACGTTCGGCACATCGGTACGCGCCGCGTACGGCGCGGTCCAATCGCCGAAGCGCACCTTGCCCGCACCGCCGACAGGCCCCTGCGCGAAGAAGAATGCGTCGTCGGTGGCGTCGAGTCGCGTCTCGATCTCTGGGTACTCGACCGGTCCGAACAGGTAGTTGGGCATGAACTTGAGGATCTGCCCGACGTTGACGTGCACGGTGCCCTCGAGCCGCGGCAGCCAACCGATGAAGCGGTTGGCCTGGTGGAAGTACGTATTCTTCTCGTAGCCCTTGGCGGCGATCGCGTCGAGTAGCAGGGTCATCACGGTTTCGCCCTCGGAGGTCACCTTCGACTTCGTCACCGGGTTGAACAGTAGGTAGCGGCGGTCGTCGAGGCTCGCCGAACGGAAGTAGTCGACGGCGCGGTCGCTGAACAGCTTCATTGCCGACAGTCGCGCGAACGCGTCGACAAAATTGCCTTGGACGTGCGAGAAGTCGGTGACCGGGTTGCCGTAGAGGATCCGGTTGTTGGCGTGGTCGATCGCCTCGTACAGCGAATGCGTACACATCCCGACCGAACCGTGACACAGGTTGAACTTTCCGACGTTGACCGTGTTCAACGCGGCGGCGAAGGCTTCGGGGCCGGTGTGCAGGATGTCGTCGGCGCTGACCGGATAGTTGTCGAGCTCGAAGGTCGACACGAACATCTGTCCGTGCACGACGTTGTCGATGAGACGGTAGTTCTCGTGTCTGCTGTCGACGGCGAAGAACACGTAGCCGTCGGGTCCCTCGATGTCGGCGCGGCGGCCGAATACCGACACCATGCCCGCGACGTTGCCGTTGCCGATGTAGTACTTGGTGCCCGACGCGGTGAATCCGCCCGCACCGTCGTCGGTCAGCACCATGTCGGTGCTGTACACGTCTGCGCCATGGGTTCGTTCCGACAACCCGAAGGCCATCACCTCGCCATCGAGAAGCTGCTGTGCCGCTTTGGTTTTGGCGACCTCGTTGCTCGACATCCAGATCGGCCCGAGACCCAGAATGGTGACCTGCTCGGCGTACCAGTACGACAGACCGTAGAAGCCGAAGATCTCGCTGAGCGCGGCATTGCGCGCGGCGTCCCAGCGTCGGTTCTCGTCGCCGTCGGCATATGCGGCGGGCGTGAGGAACGTCGCGAACAGCTTTTCCTTCTTCTCGAACTCGAGGAAGTCGCTGACCCACTCGGCGTTCAGATCGGCCTGCAGCAGGCGTTCCTTGCCGTAGGACTCGAAAAAGTCGATCGTCGCGCGCAGCAACCTGCGGGTTTCGGCGTCGAACTGCGAGTAGTCGTTGGTGGCAGGGTTCAGCAGCAGACTCATGGGGCCAAGCGTAGCCAGTCGGGCAATGCGCCCAGAGATCGACCATCCACCGTCAATGGGTCTGGTCCACTCGGTAACGATCGCGCGTCTGCCCTGCATCGAAAGGTACGGCGGCTAACGCGCCACGACGTCGAGCCGAAAGTCCCCACAGGGCCGGGAAACGTCCACTCGAACCTTGGAGTCATCAATGTCTCGTCGTCGCACACGTGTACTGAGTTTCCTCGCCGCATCCGCATTCCTGACGTCGCTGGCGGCAGCGCCCGCAGCAGCTGCCCCGCCGGGCGCCCAGGCTGCCGGTACCTCCGTCGGCGGAGCATGCCTGTCGGTCGCTTCGTCGGAAGTGCAGCGCGGACTCCGCCAGATAGGTCCGCCACTCGGCCGAAACGATCTGCACTGGGTGCTGCGCGCCAAGTCGAACGACCGCACCCCGTGGTGCCCGCCACTGATGTGGGCCGCGTTCGACACGTCGGGCGGCACGGGTTCGTCGCCCGTGGCCGTGCTGCTGTTCCGACCCGGAAAGTACCTCGGCTCCGCCGGGAAGCCCACCGGCTTCGTGTCGGTGACGGGTTCGACGCCGATCAGCGTCACGATTACCTACAAGTGGCTGAATCCGGGTGACGCGAACGCCAACCCGACGGGCGGTCCCGTCTCGTCAACCTATGTGGGACTGTGGGATTCGTTCTTCCGCTTCGGTGAGCTCCGGCCTCCCGGAAAGTGAGTTCGACGCCGCGCTCGTCGAGCATCGCCGCGCACGTTGGCTATGCTGCCGACCATGCACACCGAGATCGTCGACGCGGCGCGCCTAACCGGAGATCCGCAGGCGCGCCAGCGGTTTGCCCGCGAAGCGCACCAGATCTTGTTCGGCTTGGTCCGCGACGGCGCTGCGCTCGGATGGGTTGATCCGCCGGCAGAAGCCGAGGTGGCCGAGCTGATCGACGAGATCCTCAGCCATGTCGCAGTCGGCGACGCGTCGCTACGGGCTGCGTACGTCGACGATGTGCTTGTGGGCCTTGGCTACTGGAGTCGCTATGCCCGGCCGACGCATCGGCCGCACGCCGACATCGAGAAGATCGCCGTCAGCCCGAGTGCTCAGGGCATGGGGATCGGTCGCGCGCTGACGGCCGCCCTGATCAACGATGCCAGGGCAGCCGGCGTCGAAGTACTCACCTTGGATGCGCGCGGCGACAACATCACGGCGTTGTCCCTGTACGAATCCCTGGGTTTCACCGAGTACGGACGCCTACCGAGATTCGTCGCGTTCGGGGAACGCCGCTACGACAAGGTCTTCCTGATGATCGATCTGCGCTCGACGTGAGGCACTATGCCTTCGCGTCTCCGGCGCCCGCAGCGGTATCGGTGCGCACACCGGCACTCCAGGCATACGGTAGATCGGCTCCGTTGAGCAGGTAGTCGCCGATCGACCGCAGCTTCTGGTTGATCGGGTTGTGCACGGCAAGGGTACGTGCGTTGCGCCAATGCCTGTCCAGCGCAAGCTCTTCCGCCACGATCGACGCCCCGCCGACCTCGAAGAGTTCGTTCGTCGCCGCGAGTACCTGGGCCGCGATCGCGGCCTGCGCCTGTCCTGCGGCAAGCTCGACCCGCGTGATCGCCTCGGCGTCCTCGGGGTCGTTCGCGAGCAGTTCGTCGAGGAGATCCGCGACGGCAAGGACGCTCGATCGTGCCGAAAACGCGGTGGCCGAGAGGCGTCCGACGATCTCCTGAACCAGCGGGTCGTCACGCTGACGATCGGCGACGGAATGGGTGAATGTGCGCTCGCGCTTGGACACCCATTCGATCAGGTCGTCGGTCGCGCGTTGCGCGATACCCGCGAGGCCGGCCAACTGGAACAGTTGAAGGTAGGCGGTGGCATACGTGGGGCCGGCTGCTCCGTATCCGGGACCGAGGATCTCGTCGTCGTGGACGACGACATCGGTGAAAATGGTTGTGCCACTTGCGGTCAGACGCTGGCCGAAGCCGCGCCAGTCGTCGATACGCTTGACGCCCTCCCGTGTTGCCGGAACGAGGACGCTGACCCGTTCACCGTCGCGATCAGCGGCCACGAGGATGTGGTCGGCATACAACGAGCCTGTGCTGTAGAACTTCTCGCCGTTCAACCGCCACTCGTCGCCCGTTCGGGTCAGTACGGTGCGGTAGCCGTCGATGGCGCCCGCGCCTGGTTCGGTGATCGCGTTGCCCACCAGGATGCCGTCGGCGATGGCGGAAATCAGTCGGTCGTTACGTGCGATGAGCTGGTCTTCGACAAACGAGAAGTGGACGCGCAGCGCCTGTGTGATGTTGGAATCTGCTGCGGCGAGCGCGATCAATTCGGTGAACAGGTCGCGCACCGACGCGCCGGAGCCACCGAGTTCGACGGGCAGCCGCTGTGCGCCGAAACGACGCTCCCACAGCAGCGCGACCTCGGGGTGCGCAAGAGTGCGCGACCGCTCGCGCTCGACCGCACCCGCGGCGATGGTCGCGTACACGTCGTCGAACGTGGCGGGGTCGAAACTGGTGGGACGGTCGTCGACCTGTGCAGGACGATCCGGCGTCAAAGAAGTGGTCATGGGAAGTCAAGCTGTCATGTTCGTGCGTCGGTGGCACCCGTTGTGCTCACGGGGATGTTTACTCGGCGAGGATGTTGGTGCCCGTTCGCGCCTCGGACGTGGCAGATCCCCGACGTAGAATCTTGCTGACATGACCTCGCAGAACCAGTCCATCGATACGCTCGTGGCAGAGCGCAATCGAACGGTGGAATTGATCGAGTCACTGTCTGCACGGCTGGCCGCGGTGCTCGAGGCGACCTCCGACGAGGCGTCCGACGACGAGCACGACCCAGAGGGATCGACGCTCGCCGTCGAGCGCGGACACCTCGTCGCTCAACTCCAGCGTTCGCGCGACCGGCTGGTCGAGATCGATTCCGCAGTCGAGCGGGTCGAGCGTGGCTCGTACGGACGATGTGAGACGTGCGGCGAGCAGATCGATCCCGAACGGCTCGACGTCTTGCCCGCCGCACGCCAGTGCATCGACTGCGCCAGAAAGGGTTCGACGCGCCGGTGGTGATGCGCCGTTCACACAAGAGCACCGCGACGCTCGTTCAAGCAACCGACGCAACACTTTTCAAGGCCCCACCAACCTGCAAGAGTTGAGCCCCAGACCAGACGAGGGGGCAGATCTCATGGCACGCACTCCCAAGCGCTCGATCTTCTCCGACAAGGCACAACCTGCCTTGAATCCCGTGGAGGTCGATCGCGGTCGTCGAGCCGCACGAGCCGCCGTCAACACTGCACGAGGATCGTTGTGGCTCACCAAGAAGCGGCTCTACCGGCGGTACCGCGACAACGCAGGCGACCGCTTCCTCGACTGGCCGCGCTGGGAAGCCGCGTATCTCGCTGAGTACGGATCTTCGACGCCAGGGGTCGGCAACAAAGCCACCGATTACAGCGGCTACGCCTGACACGTCGTGGGCCAACCCGGCCTCCGACCGCAAGGTTCCAGACGTCTCCCGTTTTCAGTCAATCTCGGAGGTGCCTGACTGTAAAAGGCCAGGTCGGCTTTACGAAGACGGTTCAGAAATGACTGAAAACGGGAAGCCGAGCAGGCCTGGTGCGACCAACCGGGCGGTATCGCGGCTGATGAGGGAGTAATCTCCTCCGAAATGCAGGCTAGTGAACTGCATCACACCTGTGGAGGTGCGGCGATGACCGGTCCCGCTGAACGCGTTCTGCTGCGTCGACACCATCAAAGCCAACTCCATCAAAGTCGACTCCATCAAAGTCAAGACCGTCAAAGCCAACACCATGAGAAACCCCATCGTCGACGGCGCGTCCTGGGTGCGGTCGTGCTGGCGGTGGCTCTGCCGCTGGCCGCATGCTCGACCACCACGTCGAGCAGTAAGCCGTCGGAGTCATCTCAGCCGGCCGATCCCAATGCGGCCGTGGCCAATCCCCTGCCCGACAACGCGGTGGGCAACGCCGTGGGCAGGCTCGACGGTTTGGTATCGGACCTGATGTCGCGCACCAAGATTCCAGGTCTGGCTGTAGCAGTGGTGCAGGGCGGTGAAGTCAAGTACGCCAAGGGTTTCGGAGTCACCGACGTATCCACTCGCGCAAAGGTGAACGCAGACACGGTGTTCCAGCTGGCGTCGGTATCCAAATCGGTGGGTTCGACCGTGATCGCGAAGCTCGTCACCGACAAGGTCGTCGGTTGGGACACGCCGGTCGCGACGAACTATCCAGGTTTCGCGCTGTCCAATCCGTACGTCACCTCCAACGTCACGATCGCCGATATGTACGCCCACCGCTCCGGACTACCCGAGCATGCCGGCGACAAGATAGAAGATCTCGGGTACAACCGGGAGCAAGTGATCAGCCGACTGTCAGCGATGCCACTTTCCCCATTCCGGATCACCTACGACTACACTAACTTCGGCCTCACCGCAGCCGCGACGTCGGCAGCCAACAAAGCAGGCGCCGACTGGGCAACCCTCTCGCAGAACGAGATCTACGGCCCGCTGGGCATGTCGCGCACCAGTTCTCGCTACTCCGACTTCGCGGGCCGCGACAATCGCGCGGTCGGGCACATCAAGTCCAACGGGCAGTGGGTCGTGTCGCCGTATCCGCGGCAACCTGACGCGCAGTCGCCCGCGGGCGGGGTGTCGTCGTCGGTCAACGACATGGCGCACTGGATGTCGATGGTGCTCGCAGGCGGCACGACCAGTTCCGGGCAGCGAATCGTCGACGCCGACGCGCTGACGCCAGCGCTGACTCCACAGATCGTGTCGTCTCCCGCAGCGGCTCCCGACGATCGTGCCGGCTTCTACGGGTACGGCTTCAACTCATCGGTCACCGAGGCGGGGCGTACGCAGTTCAGTCACTCGGGTGCGTTCGCGAGCGGTGCGGGTACCACCTTCCTGATGATCCCCTCGGCCGACCTCGGCATCGTGGCGTTGACCAACGCCGCGCCCATCGGTGCCGCGGAGACGCTCACCGGCAAGTTTGCCGACATCGTGCAGTTCGGCGAGGTGAAGCACGACTGGGCAACGCTCTACGGCAACGCATTTGCCGACATGAGTAAGCCTGTGGGATCGTTGGTGGGGCAATCCCCGCCCGCCAATCCGACACCAGCGCAGCCGCTTTCGACATACGTTGGCGTCTACCAGAACCCGGTGTACGGGCAGGCCGAGGTTCGCGACAACGGTGGCAAGCTGATGCTCGACATGGGCCCCGGCGGCGTTACGAAGCGCGAACTGCGTCACTGGGACGGCAACACCTACACGTTCACGCTGCAGAACGAGAACGCCGAACCCGGGTCGATCTCCAAGGTCACCTTCGACGGCCCCGGCATGTCCATCGAGTACTACGACGACGCGTCCAACAACGGGGTGTTTGTGCGGTCGTGAGGGGCGACGTCGCGCATGCCGTCGGTCCTATTTCGCCAACACCGTCGCCGCGATCTTTGGCTGCCAGTTGTTGGTGAGCAGCGCACCGAAGTTGTCTTCCCGATTATTCGACGACGTTCCCTGGTCCCGAACCGAGTAGATGAACGCGGGGCCGCAATAGCCCGACTGTCCGGCCGCCCGCAGAACGTCGACGATCTGCGTCGCCTGCTCCTGCTGGGTCACCATGTCGGTTGCCCCGAATCCCAGTGAGCCAAGACCCAGGTTGCTGGAACCCGATGTCCCCGCAGCCGGTCGGGTCGGAGCACCCATTTCGGTAAGCCAGATCTTCTTGCCGGAGTCGCCATTCGACGTCATCACCGATCGGATCTGCTGAGTCTCGCTCCAGCCGTTGGGCGTTGAGTTTATGCCCTTCGGAAACACGTACGGGTGCATGGCAGTCGCATCGAAGTAGTTCTTGGCACCCGCGGCGTACATCTTGGTGACAAAGTCGACGGCGCCGGCGCCAGGGCTCATGCCCGCGGCAACGACAGTCGACGACGGCTGTACCTCTTTGATCGCGGTATACGACGCCTTCAGCAACGCCGTGTACTCGGTGGGATTCGCCGGATACAACCCCCAGAAGGCCGGCAGGTTCGGCTCGTTCCAGATCTCGTGACGTCTCACGTCGGGGTAGCGGTTGATGAAAGCCTTCAGGAACGGGGCAATGCTCGCGGGGTTTGACGGGGGTGCGTACATCCACGCCAACGCGCCCCCGCGTCGTGCCCATGCCGGAGTCGACAACACCAACGAGAGCACCTTCAGCTTGTGAGCACGTGCCGCTGAGATCACCCGGTCCGTCACCGCCCAGTTGTACGTGCCCTTCGTGCTCTCGATCGCCGACCAGTTGACGAGTACGCGCAACCACTGGCCGTTCGTCTTCGATACAGCATCGAGTTCCCGATTCAGATCCGCCGCACTCATGGTCAAGTGCGGGGCGCCCTGGGCGAAGCCGTAGCCAGCGGCGGGCGCGATCACATCGGCACGGGCTGCCGAAGACCCGACCAGAATCGAACCGACGAACAGGGCGATCGACGCGACGACGACCAACGCGCGCGTTGCTGCCCATTTCACTCGCATAGCCCGTATCCCAGAGGCCGTTGACGCTGACCGAATGAGTGTATCCAGCAAAAAACGTGATCGGGACGTGCTTGCGATTTCTCGTCGCTACTTACGGTTCCAGAACTGATGGATCAGCCCGGTCGACGTCGGCACAGACTCGATGTCGAAGCGTGTGTGAATCCCGCCCAGGCCTGACCACAACGACACTCCCCCGCCGAGCACGATGGGGTTGATGGAGAGATGCATGAAGTCGACGAGATCGTCGCGAAGGAACTGATTCACGGTCGACGGTCCGCCGCCGATGCGCACGTCGAGCCCGTCTGCGAGGTCGAGTGCGAGTTCGAGCGCTTTCGCGGGCGAGGCGTCGACGAAATGGAAGACGGTTCCGTTGTCGAACTCGACGGGTTCGCGCTCGTAGTGGGTCAACACGATCACCGGAGTCTGAAACGGGGGTTCGTCTTCCCACCATCCGCGCCATCCATCGTCGGGCCACTCGCCCTGCTGCGGCCCGAACTTGCCGCGGCCCATGATCTCCACGCCGACACCCTGACCCCACACGCTGGAGAAGACGCGGTCCGCGCTGATCGGTGCATCCGCATTCTGGACTCCAGCAATCACACGTCCGTCGAAGTTGCCGAACAGTTCACCCGCACCGCCGATCGGCTCGTCCAGCGTGATGTGATCGCCCGCGGCGTAGCCGTCGAGCGAAACGTTCATCAGGTCGACCCGTACCTGCGCCTTGCGTGCCATCGTGAAACTCCCTAGTCCTCGTCGTCAGCGACCGCTGATCGCAGTCACCCTACGACTGACCACGCGCGTGCGCGGAACTCATCGGTGATGGCGCCGCCGGTTCTCAGCTGCTGACCGCGGCTGCCAACCTGCCCAGCGTGTCTTCGAGCTGCTCCTCGGTGACGAGCGGGAAGCTCACCTTCTTCAGCAGGTCCTTGTCGGTGACCTTCGACCAGTCGTAGGTGTGACGCACGAGCGTCTTGTCGGGCCCCTGGGCTTCGAGCTCCCACACCCATTCCCAGCCGGGAGGCTCGGTGCCGGCCGGCGCGGTCTGCCATGCGAGCAGTTTGTCCTTCGCGTAACCGGTGACGTGATTGTCGGTCTTGTACTCCCCGCCCATGTGCGCACCCTCCATGTTCATGGTGAATACGTCGCCGACCTCCTGAATCCGATCGGCATGGTCGACGCTGCGGACGAATCCCGAACCGTCGAGTTCTGGGTGTCGCCGAGGATTGCTGAGCACGTCGAAGACCTGGTCGGCCGGTGCATCGATGACTCGTTCTACCGTGACACTCGTGTGTTCGCTCATACCTCCACCGTGCCGAAGCCGCCGACGCTTGGCAACCATGTCGGCGAAACAGCAACGGTGGCGGACGGTCAGCTGAGGGCTCAACCGTCAGCCGGGTGTGCGGCAACGGCGCGGCGCGTCAGATCACCCCGAGCGCGAGCATCGCGTCGGCGACGTGGGTGAACCCCGCGATGTTCGCGCCGAGCACGTAGTCGCCGGGCGCCCCGTACTCGTCGGCTGTCCGCAGGCAGTTCTCATGGATGCCTCGCATGATCTGGGCCAGTCGTAGTTCGGTGTGCTCGAAGCTCCACGAGTCGCGAGAAGCGTTCTGCTGCATCTCGAGTGCGCTTGTCGCGACGCCGCCGGCGTTGGCGGCCTTACCGGGAGCGAACAGCACATCCGACGACGCGAAGGCCTTGATCGCCTCCGGGGTGGACGGCATGTTGGCGCCTTCGGCGACGACGGTGCAGCCATGCGCGATGAGGTTCGTGGCGTCGTCGGCGTTCAGTTCGTTCTGGGTGGCGCAGGGAATCGCGATGTCTGTCGGCACATCCCAGATCGAGCCCGAGGACACGAAATGTGCTGGTGCACCGCGCTTCTCGGCGTAGTCGGCGACACGCCCGCGATGAACACCCTTGATCTCCTCGAGGAGCTCGAGGTCGATACCGTCCTCATCGACGACGTAGCCACCGGAATCCGAGCAGGCCACAACCCGGCCGCCGAGCTGGTGGACCTTGTCGATCGCATACAACGCGACGTTGCCGGAGCCGGAGACGACGACGCGCTTGCCGTCGAGGTCTTGTCCCCTGGCGTTGAGCATCTCGCGCGCGAAGAAGACGACGCCATAGCCGGTGGCCTCGGTCCGCACCTGCGAGCCGCCCCACGACAATCCTTTTCCGGTGAGTACGCCGGACTCGTAGCGGTTGGTGATGCGCTTGTATTGCCCGAAGAGGTAGCCGATTTCCCGACCGCCGACGCCGATATCACCCGCCGGGACATCGGTGTGCTCGCCGATGTGGCGGTACAGCTCGGTCATGAATGACTGGCAGAACCGCATGATCTCGCCGTCGGATCGACCCTTGGGATCGAAATCCGAGCCGCCCTTGCCGCCGCCGATGGGCAGGCCGGTGAGCGCGTTCTTGAAGATCTGCTCGAAACCGAGGAACTTGATCACTCCGAGGTAGACGCTCGGGTGGAAACGCAGGCCACCCTTGTACGGTCCGAGCGCGGAGTTGAACTCGACGCGGAAACCCCGATTGATCCGAACTGCTCCGGCGTCGTCGACCCACGGAACCCGGAAGATGATCTGACGTTCTGGCTCGCAGAGCCGCTCGATGATCCCGGAGTCGGCGTAGTGCGGGTGTTTGACGAGAACGGCGCCGAGGCTGTCGAACACCTCCCGTACCGCCTGATGGAACTCGACTTCGCCCGGATTGCGGGCCACCACCTCGTCGTAGAGATCCTGCACCTTCTCGTCGAAGAACGACACCTCACACACCTCCATACGCTCGCCGAAACGGCCGGTCAGGCCGCCGGACACCGTCTTGGAGCCTATCGCCCGATAGAAAAACCGCTCATGTCGGGCATCGCGGACGCCTTCTCCGGTCAGCGGAGCGCCGCGAGATTCTCGATGGAGCGTCGAACGTCTGAGGTGATGACCTTGGCGACGAGGCGGCCGATGGGTCCGCTCAGCAGGCCGCCGTCGAGAGTGGCGTTGAGGTGGAATCGAGAACCGTTCGTCGTCTTCGTCACCGTCATTCGAAGACCGATCCGAACCCCGCCGATGCCGTGGCCCGAGAGCGAAATCGTTTCTGGCTCAGAGTATTCGGTCACCGTCCAGTGGATGACGTTGCGAAATCCCTTGACTTTGATCAGCGACGAGACGTGGGTCCCGACGGTGATCTGGTCTGGCAGGTCACTGCGCCAACCGCCGAAGATCGTCATCCATTCGGGGAACCGCGACAGGTCGGACGCCAGATTCCACGCCTGTTCGGGTGAGAGATTCGATTCGACACTCACGTCGACGTCGGCCATGGGTACCTTCCGTTCGAGGATGTGGGACTCGCTGGTGGGTGGGTTGCGCCGACGATCAGAAAATCTCGGGCAGATCGCTCGACACCTTGTCGGTGAACACCGCTCGACGCTTCTCCAGGAACGCGGTCACGCCCTCGGCGACGTCGGTCATGGAACCCCTGACAAAGATGGCCTTCGAATCTGCCTCGTGTGCGTCGCGAGGGCTCGGCGCACCGGCCATTCGCCAGATCAACTGACGCGTGAGAGCAACCGACACGGGGGCACTGTCGGCGGTCATGTCGCGTGCCACGGCGATCGCGGTGTCGACAACCTGATCCTTGGGGACAACCTGCTGGACCAGGCCGGCGTCCAATGCCTCTGTGGCACTGACCATCTGGCCGCCATACGTCCATCGGAGCGCTATCGGGATGCCCACGAGGCGTGGCAGGAACCACGACGAGCACGCCTCGGGCACCAAGCCGCGACGGGTGAACACGAAGCCGAACTTGGCGTCGTCGGAGGCGATGCGGGCGTCGGCGGGCAG
>NZ_LZMI01000124.1:0-22877 GCF_001665475.1 Gordonia sp. 852002-51296_SCH5728562-b
ATCAGCCCAGCTTTGACCGGGCCGGCTTCAATCGACTCAGCCCAGCGCTGCGCCGATACGGTCGGCCAGCTCGCCGACCTCCGCTGTCGTCATCACGAACGACGGCGACACCTGCAGCGCGCCCTGGCCTGCGGCGCGAGTGCTCACGCCGTGCTTACGCAGGGCACCGACCGCTGCGGGCGCCTGCGCCGGATCGGCGAGCTGGCCGACCGTATCGGCGCAGCGCTGGGCTGAGTCGATTGAAGCCGGCCCGGTCAAAGCTGGGCTGATTGAAGCTTGGTCGGTCAGCCCTGGGCCGTCGGCAAGACCTCGATCGACGCGGCGTTGACGGCGGCCGGAAGCGACACTGACCAGGCGACCGCCTCCGCGATCGCGGACGCGGGGATCGGCGGGTTCTGTACGGCGAACCCGGCCAGGAACTCCTTGGAGCCCGGGTAGGTCATGTCGCGGCCCAGGTCCGACTCCGTCATCCCCGGTTCGATGGCCCGCACGCGGATACCGTTGGGGCCCAGTTCTGCTCGGAGGGTTCGTGTGAGGTGCGAGACGGCGGCCTTCGTCGCCGTGTAGGCCGCGTACGTCGGCAGCACGATGTGCGCGCCGATCGAACTGATGAGCACAAGGTCGGCGGATCGTCCGTGCGCTGCGGCCGCGCGCAGGCCCGGGATGGCGGCGCGAGCGGTGTCGAGCACGCCCATCACGTTCACATCGAGCATTCGACGCCACTCATCGCGGTCGGCGTCGTCGAACGGCGCGGCAAGCATCGCACCGGCGTTGGCGACAACGAGATCCGGTGCGCCGATGCGCTGCGTCACCTCCTCGAACGCTGCGGCGACGTCACGCGGATCACTGACATCCGTCGCGATGGCGAGGCCGTCGAACTCCTCGGCGACCGCGGTGAGCTTGTCGATCCGACGACCGAGCAACGCGACGCGCGCTCCGCGCGACGCCAGCGTCCTTGCCGTCGCGGCGCCGATACCCGTGCCCGCGCCGGTCACCACCGCGATACGGGCGTCGAGAGTTGCGGTGTTCTCATTTTGTGTCCGTGCTTCTTGTGTCCGGGCTTCTTGTGTCATGGCTACAAGGATCGAGCGGCTCGGACGGCACGAACAGACCGCGTCGTGAGGGGTCCTCGCGCTACCTGGCTGCTGATCGCTGCGAGCCTAGACTTTCGCTATGACCGCACTCGGTGAGTTCCTGCGCGCCCGCCGCGAGCGCGTCGACCCTGCGACGCTCGGTCTGCGGACGGTCGGCCCACGGCGTACGCCAGGCCTGCGTCGTGAGGAGGTGGCCAGTCTCGCCGGGATCAGCGTCGAATATCTTGTCCGGCTGGAGCGCGGACGCGATCGTAATCCGTCGGCTGCGGTGGTCGCGTCGCTGGCTGATGTGCTCGGCCTCGACGATGCCGAGCGTGAGCACCTCGCCGCACTCGCCGATGTGCGCATCGACGTCGACTTCGCCGATCACGAGGTGGTCGAGCCGATCAGAGACCTGATGGCTCAGTGGCATCAGCCGGCGATAGTGATGAATCGGTTCATGGACCTCCTCGCGATCAACGACGCCGGCGCGGCTCTGCACGGGGCGATCGGGATCGAGCCGGGAGACAACATGTTGCGCAAGCTCTTTCTGGACCCGCACGCGCCGTCGATCTATCCCGACTACGAGCAGGTGGCCGCCGAAACCGTCGCCAATCTGCGGTCGCTGACCGGAGCAGATATCGATCATCCGCGTCTGCGCGACCTCGTGGGCGAACTCTCGCTGCACAGCCCGCTTTTCGCCGAGATCTGGGCCCGCAACGAGGTCCAGGTGAAGTCCAGCGGTGCAAAGCGAATGTTGCTCGCCGACGTCGGCGTCGTCGAATTACGTTGGGACACCCTCGAAGTCGCCGGTGCGCGGGGTCAGAGGGTCGTCGTCTACCAGCCCGTCGAGGGCACTGGCAGCGCCGAGAAGCTCGCCCGACTCGACGCCGCCGCCAGGATCGGTGTGGTCGGTAGCTGATCCGAACAGCACACTGCCCCGGCCTCTGGTGAGACCGGGGCAGTGCAGTGGGTGATAGATCAGGCGTTCGCCAGCACCTCGGTGGTGGTAATGGCCTGCGCCACACCGGTAACCGTTGCGGCGACCTTGACGGCCTCCCAGACCTGTTCCTTGGTCAGGCCGGCGTCACGGACGACCTTCGCGTGTGCTGCGGTGCAGTCGTGGCAACCGTTGATGGTCGACACTGCGAGGCTCCACAGCTCGAAGTCGGTCTTGTCGACGCCGGGGTTGCCGATGATGTTCATCCGCAGACCCATGCGCACCTGCCCGTAGTCGTCGCCGAGAAAACTCTTGGCGCGGTAGGCGACATTGTTCATGCCCATGATCGACGCCGCGCCGAGCGCCGCGTTGTAGGCCTCGGCCGACAGGTTGTCCGCCGCTTCCTCGGACACCTCGGCCAGGACCTTCGCGTTGCGCGATGCCGCAGCCGACGCGAGGAAGGTGCCCCAGAGCTGCTGCTCCGAGAGTTCTGTCGAACGCGCCAGCGAACTCAGATTGAGCTTGAGGTCCTTGGCGTACTCGGGGAGGGCTTCCTTGAGATTGTCGATGCTCATGCCGATTCCTCTCAGACGCTTGCGGTGAGGAGCTCGCCGGCGTCGATGGTCGGATCGCCCTTCTTCCAGTTGCAGGCACACAGTTCGTCGGACTGCAGTGCGTCGAGAACACGCAGCACCTCGTCGACGTTGCGGCCGACGGAACCGGCGGTCACCGAGACGAACTGGATCTCGTTGTTGGGGTCGATGATGAACGTCGCGCGATCGGCGACACCGTCGGCGTTGAGAACGCCTGCGGCGGTGGCGAGCTCACGCTTGAGGTCGCTCAGCATCGGGAAGGGGAGGGTCTTGAGATCCTCGTGCTGCGCGCGCCACTGGAAGTGGACGAACTCGTTGTCGACGGACGCACCGAGAACCTGGGCGTCGCGATCGGCGAACTCGTCGTTCAGCTTTCCGAAGGCGGCAATCTCGGTCGGGCACACGAACGTGAAGTCCTTGGGCCAGAAGAAGACAATGCGCCACTTGCCGGGGTGATCGTCGCTCGACACCTGGGTGAAGTAGTCATCGGGCTGCTGGGCGTCCACCTTGCTCAGGTCGCCTCCGATGACTGCCGTCAGGTTGTAGGCGGGGAACTGGTCTCCGATGGTCAGAAGAGCCATGTGTGTTGTCGCTCCTTCGTGTCGATTGCGTTCGTGGGTGGCGCGCGAACTCACGTTCTGCAGTTGCCTCTCAATTCTGCCGAAAAGCCACCAAAAGCGAAACGTGATGATTAGCACTAGACTGATAGGCATGAGTGATAAAAGTTATCAGCCGTCCGTCGCGGGTCTACGGGCGTTCGTCGCACTCGCTCGCAAGCGTCATTTCGGTGCTGCGGCAACAGAACTCGGCGTCAGCCAGCCGTCGCTGTCACAAGCACTCGCAGGCCTCGAGGCCGGATTGGGCAAGCAACTCATCGAACGTACAACGCGGCGTGTCTTCGTGACGCCGGAGGGCGAGATGCTCCTGCCCAAGGCGATCGCGGTGACCGACGCCGTCGACGAATTCCTCTCTGCGTCCGCGGGTTCCGACGATCCGCTTGCCGGTACTCTGCGACTCGGCCTGATCCCGACGGTCGCGCCGTACGTTCTGCCGACCGTGCTGCGCGGGCTTGCGGCCCAATTGCCTTCTCTCGCTTTGCGGGTCGTCGAGGACCAGACGGCACGACTGGTGGCGCAGTTACGCGAAGGGTCGCTCGACGCCGCATGTCTCGCGCTACCCGCCGACGTACCCGGCCTTGCCGAGATACCGATGTACGCCGAGGATTTCGTGCTGGCGCTGCCGTCCGATCATCCGCTGGCCGGACGCAAGCGCGTCGACCCGAGTTCGCTCGCCGACCTTCCGCTCCTGCTGCTCGACGAGGGGCACTGCCTACGCGACCAGGCGCTCGAGGTCTGCCGACTCGCGGGCGTGCGCGCCGACATCGGGCACACCAGAGCGGCGTCGTTGGCGACTGCGGTCCAGTGCGTCGAAGGTGGTCTGGGCGTCACGCTGATCCCGGGTACCGCTGTTGCCGCCGAAACCGCGGGCGGCGACCTCGCGACCGCGACATTCACGACGCCGCGGCCCGGGCGTCGAATCGGGCTGGTCTACCGCGAGTCGTCGGGTAGGGGTGAGTCGTATCGGCGCCTGGCGTCCATCATCGCTGGTCTTGTCGAACAGACGGGCGCGGTGCGCGTGGAGAAAACGGCTGCCGTGTGAGAGCGATTCGATCAGAGTTCCGCGGCGAGCGCATCGGCGGCGGCGGTGCGGGCCAACTCTTCCCACTCGTCGAGGAGGCTGGAGTCGACGTCGCGGACCATGTCGCCGACGCGTTCGGTGAGTTCGACGATCTCGTCGGTCAGCACCGTGGTCGGAACACCCTGGCGCAACACGCGATAACAGTCGGATAGGTACCGCAGTACCACTCCTTCGCTGCGGGCGAGACCGTAGGCAGAGATCAGTTCGGTGAACGTCATCGCTCGCTCGAGCATGAGTCGGAGAACCGACTTCGGCGACGGCGGAAACCCCGCAATCCACGGGTGGGTCCGTCGGTAGACGCCGAAGGCGTAGTCGATCTCCTCTGCGAGCGGTTGCGGCCAGGTGATCTCCTCGAGGCGCGCCATGCGCTCCTCGTACTCGACGCCGTCGGCTTTCATCTCGGCGATCGCAGCGTCGCGCGCTTCCTTGCGCTGTGCCATCAGCACCGGACGGGGATCGTCGAGAGTGGATTCGAGAATCGAGACGACGTCGAGCGCATAGGTCGACGAATCCGGATCGAGTAGCTCGAATGCGGCGAGCGCGAACGCCGACAGTGGGTTGGTGAGCGCGAAGTTCTCGGGCATGTCGACGCTCAGCGCGACGTATCGGCCTTCGTCGTCGGGTTCGGGTAGTTGCACGACGATGCCCGCGTCGCGCAGGTCACGGTAGAGACGAATGGTGTGGCGGATCTGTCCCAGTTGTCGATTGCGGGGAAGATGGTTGTCCTCCAACAGATGTCGCGTTGCCGCGAAGCAATCTCCCGGCCTGCCGAGGACTTCGAGCAACATCGCGGTCGTCATGCGGAAGTGCGAGCGCAACGGCTCATCTGGTGCATCGACGAGTTGCAGGAACGTTTTCTCGCCCCAGGAGACGAACCCCTCGGGTGGCTTCTTGCGCACCAGCTTTCGCAGTTTCTTCGGGTCGTCGCCCGCCTTGGCGACTGCGCGGGCGTTCTCGACGTCGTGCTCGGGTGCCTGCGCGACGACGTAGCCGATGGTGTCGAAGCCCGCGCGCCCGGCGCGCCCGGCGATCTGGTGGAACTCGCGGGCGCGCAGACGGCGTACGCGCGTGCCGTCGTATTTGCTCAGACCGGCGAACAGAACGGTACGGATGGGCACGTTGATGCCGACCCCGAGGGTGTCGGTACCCGCGATGACCTTGAGAAGTCCTTGCTGTGCAAGGCGTTCGACGAGCCGTCGGTAGCGCGGCAGCATGCCTGCGTGGTGGACCCCGATGCCCGCGCGGAGCAGCTTCGACAGGGTGGAGCCGAATCCGGTGGAGAAGCGGAAGTCGCCGATGGCCTCGGCGATCTGAGCCTTCTCCTCCTTGGTGGTGATACGTGCGGACAAGAGGGCCTGCGCACGCTCGACCGCTGCTGCCTGCGTGAAGTGCACGACGTAGATCGGTGCGCGACCCGCGTCGATGAGTCCCTCGATCGTCTCGTGGATGGGTGTCATCGCATACGTGTATTCGAGGGGGACCGGTCGATGGGTTCCGGTGACCGCGGTGGTGGTGCGGCCGGTGCGTCGCGACAGGTCGTCGACGAAGAAGCTGATGTCGCCGAGCGTCGCCGACATCAGGAGGAACTGCGTGTGCGGAAGCTCGATCAGTGGGACTTCCCACGCCCATCCGCGATCGGATTCGCCGTAGAAGTGGAACTCGTCGGAGACGAGCACGCCGATATCGCTGTTCGGACCGTCGCGAAGTGCGAGGTTCGCGACGATCTCGGCGGTCGCGCAGATGATCGGAGCATTGGAGTTGACCGACGCGTCGCCGGTCATCAGGCCGACCTGGTCGGCCCCGAACTGCGCGCACAGATCGAAGAACTTCTCGCTGACCAGTGCCTTGATCGGCGCGGTGTAGAACGCGCGCTGACCCCGACATCGGGCGAAGTAGATGGCGCCGGATGCCACGAGCGACTTGCCCGAACCGGTCGGTGTGGCCAGGATGACGTTGTTACCCGAGATCAACTCGAGCAGCGACTCCTCCTGATGCGGATACAGGTCGATGCCGCGCTCGGCCCACCATCCGGTGAACGTGTCGAATGCGGCGTCGTCGTCGGCGACGGGGGTCAGCGTCGTCGCTGACCCGGAAATGGACTCGTCGATCAGTTCGGCGATGACGAACCGCCGTTGCCGTCCCCATCGTGGAGGTCTCCGGTGCCGTCCGGATCGACGTCGCCACGCGATTGCTCCGCCAGGAACCGCTCGAGTTCGGCGCCGAGCTCGTCGCCGCTGGGCAGCGGTTCGTCGGCGGCGAGCAGAGATGCGCGCTGCGTCTGTGCCTCGGTGAAGCTGTCGTACTGCGCCTCGAGCGCCGCGACGACGGATTCGATCTCACCGTTGCCCGACACCTCGGCGTCGACCTGCTCGCGGACCGCGGCTGCTGCGGATTCGAGTGCGCCGGTGGGCAATTCGAGTCCGGTAAGTCCCGACACCGCCTCGAGCAGACGCGCTGACGCTGCCGGGTAATCGGTCTGGGAGAGGTAGTGCGGCACGTGTACCGACAGTCCCGAGGTACGTCGTCCGCCCTGGCCCAGGCGCAGCTCCAAGAGCATCGACGCACTCGCGGGAAGCTTCATCTGCGAACCCCACGTGGGCAGATCGCCCAACGATTCGGGCTCGTTGCCGTGCGCGGTCAACGACGATGGCCGGGTGTGCGGAACGGCCATCGGGATGGCGTTGAGACCGATCACGTCGGTCACCCGGAAATGGTCGGCGAGGCGTCGAATGGCCTCGGTGAACTGTTCCCACCGCAGGTCCGGCTCCGAGCCGGAGAGCAGCAGGAACGGCTTACCGGCATTGTCGCGGATCGCGTGCAGCGTCAGGGTGGGCATCTCCACGTCGGTGAAGGTCTCGCCGCTGAAGGTGATCGTCGGTCGGCGCGAGCGATAGTCCATCAGCTCGTCGTTGTCGAAGGTCGCCACCACCTCGGACTCGAGCGAGTCGCGAAGGTTCTGCGCGGCGAGTGCCACGGCATGTCCCGCGTCGGCGAAGCCGTCGAGTGCGTGAATAAGTACGGGGCCGGTCCCCGTGGCGTCGGAGACCTGGGGAGCGGGGAAGGCGAGCTCGAAGAGCTGACGGCCCTCGTCCGGATTGGAATCCATGTCGTCCCTCCTCTTGAAGATCGGCACGTGCCTGTCCTACCTGTTCGTCGAATTGTCCCGCATCCACACCACTCGTGACCAATCGGTGTCGCTCGTCGAGCGTCCGCGTGGCGCATCTGTGTTGTTCTTGCAGCGGATCCTTGTGTGTTAGCGGATCTTTGTGTGTTCAACAACCGCGCCCACCTCTCGATTCCCCGAGATGATCTGGGGACCGCCGGAGTGTCGTGACCGGTGCCTCGGCCTTGCGGTGGCACAGTCGAAGTTCGTGGGTGTACGCAGTGTCGGTCTGGTGATGGGGTTGGCCGCGGCTTTTCTCGTGGCGTCGTGTTCGGTCGATGGTGATGCGACGCAGAACACCTCCGATCTCTCCTCGCGGTCGGTGACCGCAGCCGATTTCCCAGTGCCGGGTGCGACCCGCGTTCCGCAGAACTCGGTCGCATATGCCATCGGTGACCTCATCGGCCGACCAGCCAACTCGCCCTACGATCCACCCGAGTGTCAGCCCGCGGCGGTTGGCTCCGATGGAGCCGTCGTCTATCTGGGAATCGTCGAAGCCGACCGTGCGTCCTTCACCTCCGCCGTCGTCGGAGTCGATGACGCGTTGAGCGCGGTGGTCGATCAGGCGCGTGCGTGTCCTCGAGCGACCACCGGCAACGAGACGACGGCGACGAGCAAGGTGCAGACAAGGGTGTCCGACGCTCCCGCACACCCTGCGGGTGTCGACACCGCAGCCGTCCTGCGGACGGTCGAGACCGGTGGCGACCAGGCGCCGCTCCTGACGCGCACGATGACCTATATCGGACAGCGGGGCACAGTGCGCGTGTATTGCCAGTACCGATGGCCATCAGCTGGTGACATCAGCACCGAGGCCAGTGGTCAGCTCGGTGCCCTCTTCGAGAAGGCGCTGCGGGCGGCATTCGGTTCGTGAATCTGTGCATCCGTCCGAGGATGTGCACAAGGTGGGTCATCGGGGCAGTTGGCGGGTTCTGTCGTCCGCAGACGAACCCAAGATGTTCGACATGTCACTTCGAAAAGAATCGCCGCACGGGCCCATCCGGACCGTCTCTGCGCTGCTCACCGCCATCCCTGGCTTCTTCGGCTTCATTCCGGAGCGCTCACTCATTCTCCTGGCGCTGGCACCGGACGCGCGCACGGTCCAGGCGTCCGTACGGCTGGATCTCGACCTTGCCGCTGACGACACCCCTGCGCGGCCGATGCTCAACGAGATCGACAATCTGGCGCGAATACTGCGGGGCTACGGCAGTGCCGACCTCATCGCGGTGATCGGTGACGACCGCTTCGACCTCGATTCCCGGACGTATGAGGAGATTCTGTCGATAGTGGATCGGCGGATGCGACGGTGCGGCGGTATCGGTCGCGGCTACGTGTGCGGTCGCTTCGCGGAGGGCGAGCACTGGATGCAGATCTGGGAGCACAGCGCTGCACTCACGTCGCGGTCGTCGCTGCAACGCGGAGTGCTCACGGATCCGCGGACCTCGCCGACCGCTGTGTCCGATGCAGTTCATTCGGGGCGGTTGCTCCTGGCAAGCCGCGCGGAGATCGCATCGATGCTCGCCCCGGCGCCTCATTGCGACGACGGCTCCTGCCACGCAGGGGCTGGCGGAGGCAGCTTCGACGACGAGCCACCACACGAACTCATGGCAGCGATCTACGAGGCGGTCGTGATGGAGCCCGACCGCTTCTCGTGCGAGCGGGTTGCCGAACTCGAACGCGCGATCTGCGACGTTCAGGTTCGCGATGCCGCGCTGGGCTTCGCGGTCACCGATCTTCGTGCAGGCGCCGAGGTGTTGTGGCGTGAACTGACCCGACGGTTGACGGGTACCGGACGAGCCAGCGCCGCGACGCTCCTCGCGCATCTGCACTACATCGCAGGTGAGGGGAGCTTTGCGGGCGTGGCGCTCGACGTCGCGCGCGAGGCCGACCGCACGTGGAAACTCGCACAGCTCCTCGACCACTCGCTGCGCAACGGGCTACGCCCGGACAACCTCTGGCACCTCATCGGTGACTCGTACGACGCGGCAGCACAACTCGGCGTAACGCTCCCCGGCGCCACTCTGCGTAATGCGAGTTGACCGGTGGCGCCGGATTGCGGTGTCGCTCAGACCTTTTCGACGAACAGCGAGTGGGCCATCTCGGGAGACAGGGTCAGTCCGGCGTGACCGGGAGTACTGATCTCCACCTTCTGCGGGGTGCAGGTCACTGTCACGCGTGCGTTCGGGACGACTCCCGCGTCGCGCAGCGCAGCGATCAGCTCGGTATCGGACTGGGCGTGCTCGGAGAGTCGGCGGACGATCACCGCGACCGCCTCACCCTGCGGGAGATCGGACAGGCGAGCGGCCTCTCCCGTGGACGTCGGCGTCTCGACGCCGAGTTCTGCCAGGCCGGGAATCGGATTGCCGTATGGCGAGGTCGTCGGGTTGTCGAGCACGGCGAGGAGCCGGCGCTCGACGTTCTCGCTCATGACATGCTCCCAGCGGCACGCTTCCTCGTGGACCTGGTCCCAGGGCATGCCGATGACATCGACGAGCAGCCGCTCGGCGAGACGGTGCTTGCGCATGACGGCGACCGCGAGGGCACGACCCTTGTCGGTCAGTTCGAGGTGGCGGTCGCCCGCGACGCGCAACAATCCGTCACGTTCCATACGCGCGACCGTCTGAGACACGGTCGGTCCGCTCTGCTCGAGTCGTTCGGCGATGCGTGCGCGCAGTGGGACGATTCCCTCTTCTTCGAGGTCGTAGATCGTCCGGAGGTACATCTCGGTGGTATCAACCAGATCGTTCACTTGAGCCAGTCCCTTCCGTCTTTACAAGAGTACCTTGACCTGCTTCCGAGACTGCCTCGTCACATGCCGAACGCGTCCGGCCCGCGCGGTGAGGCACTAGCCTTGGTTGTGTGCGTAGTGCGTGGAGACATCGATGAGCGCGGCAGTGATCTGGAGCGAGGAGTTCCTCTCGTATCGCTGGGCACACACCCACCCGATGAATCCCGTGCGCTTGGCGCTGACGATGACCCTCGCACAGAGCCTCGGAGTGCTCGACGACGTCGACGTCTCCGAACCGCTCGCTATCGGCGACGATGCTCTGACCGTCGTCCACAGTCGGGACTACATCGACGCGGTGCGTGCCGTCGGATCGGGAACGGCGTCGTTGTCGGGCCCGCTTCTCGAGCGTCTGTTCGGACTCGGCGACTCCGACAATCCCGTGTTCGACGGAATGCACGAGGCGGCGCGGCTGCTGGTCGGTGGAACGCTGGCGGCAGCGCAGGCGGTCGGTTCCGGAGCGGTGCGTCGGGCGGTCAACATCGGTGGCGGAATGCACCACGCCATGCGGTCGCGTGCAGCGGGATTCTGCATCTACAACGATTGCGCCGTCGCGATCCACTGGCTGCTCGAGAACGGTTTCGACCGCATCGCCTACATCGACATCGACGCACACCACGGTGATGGCGTGCAGGTGGCGTTCGCATCCGACCCGCGCGTGATGACGGTGTCGCTGCACCAGCATCCCGCGACACTGTGGCCGGGAACCGGCTGGCCGACCGAGGTCGGTGAGGATGCCGCCGAGGGTTCCGCGGTCAACATCGCGCTGATGCCCGACACTCAGGATCGGTTGTGGCTGCGCGCATTCCACGCTGTCGTTCCGTCGTTGATCGCCGAGTTCAAGCCGCAGATCATCATCAGCCAGTGCGGCGCCGACAGTCATCGCGCCGATCCGTTGACCGATCTCTCATTGACCGTCGACGGGCAGCGCGCGGCAATGATCGCGATGCGTGACCTAGCCGAGAAGTATTGCGACGGCAGGTGGATAGCTGTCGGTGGAGGCGGCTACGGCGTGGTGAATGTCGTGCCGCGCAGTTGGTCGCATCTGCTCGGCGTTGTGCTCGATCGTGACGTCGACGTGTCGACACCGATCAACGAATCATGGTGTGCCACAGCAGAACAAATCGCCACGCAGGTGCACTCGGAGTACTCGCAGGCGCCCGTGCATGTCATGGGCGACGGCGGCGACGTCGACTTCGTCGAGTGGGATGGCGACACGGGCCAACAACCGCCGCCCGGCATCGACGAGAGCGCCCAACGACAAACAGATCGCGCCATCATGGCCACTCGCCGTGCGGTGTATCCGCTACACGGACTCGACCCGGAGGACCCCCGTGACTGATTCCCCCGTGACTGATTCGACCGCAACTGATTCAACCGGGACTGATACCCCAGCGACTGATACTCCAGCGACCGATTCAGCCGTACAGGCCGGTCACCGGGATGATCACGCAGAGGGCGAGCGCCCGCGCGGTCCGTGGGACTACCCCCGACACTGGATCGCCGACGTCCTCGCGTCCGACGGCGGTGTGGTGCATCTGCGTCCGATCGTTCCCGACGATGCCGACCGCGTCGTCCGATTCCACTCGGGCTTGTCAGAACGCACCAGGTACATGCGCTACTTCGGTCCGACGCCGACTCTTCCGCCGCGTGAGGTCGCACGCATGACCACGGTCGACCACCACAACCGGGTTGCGATCGTCGCGGTGCTCGGTGGGGAGATCATCGCGATCGGCATCTACGAGGGACTCGCCGCCGATGGCAAGCCCGAATCCGCAGAGGTCGCCTTCGTCGTCGCCGACGAACACCAGGGCCGGGGACTCGGACCCATTCTCCTCGAACATCTCGCCGGTGCAGCTGCCGAGAACGGATTCACCCGCTTCGAGGCCGAGGTGCTCAGCGAGAATCCCAACATGGTCGCCGTCTTCCGCGACGCCGGCTACCAGATCTCGCGCGCATTCGACGGCTCGACGGTGCACGTCGAGTTCACGATCGATCCCACCGAGGCGATGCTCTCCGTGCGCAACGACCGTGAGCGCGCCTCCGAGGCGCGCAGCGTCGCCAACCTGCTGCGGCCGGCGTCCGTCGCCGTGATCGGTGCGTCGACCGATCCCAAAAAGGTGGGAAACGCACTGCTGGCCAACATCATTGCGGCCGGATTCACCGGACCGGTGTTCCCGGTGAATGGTCCCGACCGTGACGGTGAGCCCGACGATGAGCAGGGCGAATCGGCCCACGACGCGGCGCGCGCCGGGGCCACGCGCACACCACAGCGACGTCATCGCGGCCCGGCGCGTGCGCCCCGCGTGCGACCGCCATCGGTGAGGGGAATCCGCGCGTACCCGACGGTGCGCGACATCCCCGACCCGGTCGATCTCGCCGTGGTCGCGGTGCCCGCGGCGAGCGTCGACGAGGTGCTCGACGACTGCATGGTCAAGGGCGTGCGTGCGCTGGTGATCGTGTCGTCCGGCTTCGGGGAGAGCGGTGAGGCGGGTCTGGAGAGCGAACATCGCCTCGTTCAGCAGGTCCGCGAGCACGGCATGCGCCTGGTCGGGCCCAATGCCCTCGGCGTCGCGAACAACGACCCGTCGATCGCGCTGAATGCCACTCTCGCGCCGCGTATCCCGCCGCTGGGCCGCGTCGGATTCTTCTGTCAGTCCGGTGCGCTCGGCATCGCGATCCTCGACACGGCCGCCCATCGACAGATCGGACTGTCGACATTCGTCTCGGCGGGCAACCGCGCCGACGTCTCGGGCAATGACCTGCTGCAGTACTGGGATTCCGATACCGCCACCGACGTCGTGCTGCTGTACCTGGAGAGCTTCGGTAACCCGCGGAAGTTCTCGCGCATCGCCCGCAGGGTGTCGCGGTCGAAGCCGATCGTCGCGGTGAAGTCCGGTAAGGGGGCGATGAGCCCGGTGCGTGCCGCACGGACCGCTGCGGCGAGCCTCGACGATCGCATCGCGCAGATGATGCTCGAGCAAGCAGGCGTCATCCAGGTCGACACCATTCCCGAATTGTTCGACTGCGCATCGCTTTTCGCGTACCAACCCCTACCTCGCGGCCCCCGGACCCGCATCATCGGCAACTCGTCGGTGCTCGGCAGCCTCGCCGCTGATACCGCGCGCTCGGGTGGTCTGGAAGTGGAGTCGACCATAGACCTCGGCGCAGGAGCCTCGGAGGACGATTTCGAGGGCGCCGTCGCGCAGGCGATGGCCGATCCGGGGGTCGACAGCGTGATCGTCGTCTTCGTGCCACCCGTCGCCGTCGACCTCGGCTGGCATGCCCGCGCACTGATCGCAGGCGCGAACACACCGGACGCCGATGCCGACAAACCGATCGTGACCACCTTCCTCGCCGTCGAGGGCATCCCGCCGGGCCTGATGAAGCCCGGGCCGTCGGGGTTACCTGCCCGCGGCTCGATTCCGTCGTATTCGTCTCCTGAACGGGCAGCGGCCGCGCTGGCACGCGCGTGGCAGTACGCGCGTTGGTGCGCGCGACCGGAAGTCCCCGTCGAAAGGCCCGACGGTATCGACCCCGAGGCGGCGCGGACATGGGTGCGCGAAGCGATGTGCGGACCTTCTGACGATGAGTCGGATGAGTCAGGTGGCTCCACGGCCGCAGGCGCCGATGAGGTGACGGTACTCGGCGACGTCGACTCGGCACGCCTGCTGGAGTGGTACGGCGTCCGGGTGGTTCCCTTCCGCGAGGTCTCGACGATGCACGAGGCGTCGGCCGCGGCGCGTGACCTGGGATTTCCCGTGGCCGTCAAAGCAACGTCGCCGTCGTGGCGCGGCCGACTCGACCGTGAAGGCGCACGACTCGACCTTCCCGACGCCACCGCCGTGGTGACCGCGTTCGCCGAGATCTCGGAGCTGACCGGTGACAAGGTGCTCCACGTGCAGAAGATGGCGCCCAAGGGCGTCGGCACCATGGTGCGCATGCGCGACGACCCGTCGTTCGGGCCACTGATCTCGTTCGGCTTGTCGGGCAGGACGTTCGAGCTACTCGGCGACGACGGGTATCGCGCGATCCCGATCACCGCCCTCGACGCCGACGAACTGATCGACGAGCCACGATCGGCCCCGCTTCTCTACGGCTATCGGGGAGAGGCCCCTGTCGATCGGGAAGCTCTGGTCGACCTGCTCATCCGCATCTCGACGATGGCCGACGACATCCCGGAGATCCGCGAGATCTTCGTCGACCCCGTGCTGTGTTCGCCGGAGGGCGCAGCAATCCTCAACGCCCGCATACGAATCGGCCCGGTGCCCACCAAGGCGGATACCGGACCGAGACGATTGAGCTGATTGGACGATTGAGTTAGCGGTGGCGAGTCAGCTCGCGTAGGCGCGCAGACGCTCGGCGCGCTCGCCCTGGCGGAGCTTGCCCATCACCTCACGCTCGATCTGACGGACGCGTTCGCGCGAGAGCCCGAACATGCGGCCGATCTGGTCGAGTGTGCGTGGCTGTCCGTCGTCGAGGCCGTAGCGCATACGGATCACCTGCTGCTCACGCTCGTCGAGCGTGGCAAGCACCGCGCGGACGTCGGTGTGCATGAGTCCGGCGATGACGGCGCTCTCCGCGGAGGTCGCCTCCGCGTCTTCGATGAAGTCGCCGAGCGGTGCCTCCTCGTCGCTGCCCACCGGCATGTCGAGGCTCACCGGGTCGCGGCTGTGGTCGAGCAGATCTGCGATCTTCTCCGCCGGGATGCCCGATTCGTTGGCGAGCTCGTCGTCGGTGGCCTCGCGGCCGAGTTGCTGGTGCAGCTCACGCTTGATGCGGGCCAGCTTGTTGACCTGCTCGACGAGATGGACAGGCAGACGGATGGTGCGGCTCTGGTCTGCCATGCCTCGCGTGATGGCCTGACGGATCCACCAGGTCGCGTACGTTGAGAACTTGAAGCCCTTGGCGTAGTCGAACTTCTCCATCGCGCGGATCAGGCCGAGATTGCCCTCCTGGATGAGGTCGAGGAGTGGCATTCCGCGGCCGGTGTAGCGCTTGGCCAGCGAGACGACGAGGCGGAGGTTGGCCTCGAGTAGGTGAGCTCGTGCGACCTCGCCCTCACGAACGACGATCGTGAGATCACGCTTCTTGGCAGCGGACAGCCGCTTGCGGGTCGCCAGAACGTGCTTGGCGTAGAGGCCGGCTTCGATCTGCTTGGCGAGCTCGACCTCCTGCTCTGCGTTGAGCAGCGCCGTGCGGCCGATGCCGTTGAGGTAGACACGGACCAGATCTGCCGCAGGTGACTGTGCGTCGAGATCTTGTTCCGTCATCGCCGGGCGTGAGGGGGTGGTGTCGCCAGAAGCGACGGTGGATGTGGAGCGTGTGACGGTGGAGCGTGACATCTGGCCTCCTAATCGAGTGCGTTCATAGGGTGCAACGACATGCACTCCGTGAAAGTTCCCCGGGGGCTGATTCGGTCTACTGGCTCCTGAGCTGCATGAACGCTCGATCTGGTACGAGAGAGCGACTGAGAATCGGCTGAGATCTGGTCCAGCTGACGCGACTGGGTCCACTCAAACCGGGTGTCGATGCCGTCAGTTTCGATGTCGGTCGTCGGCGACGGTGGAGTCGATGACGTTCGACTCGCCGCCGAGAGCCTGTGGGCCGACGACGTGGTGGTCGGGGCCGTATTTGTAGTGGGCTACCTCTCCGCGCTTGCGAGGCGGTCGATCGTTGGCGATCAGGACGGCGACCCAGGGGAGCGGGATCGACAGTGCGACGATGCCGAGCGCCCACCAGCCCGATCCGGTCATGCTGTAGACGATGCCCGCGATGATCAGCGCGGGAACACGAAACGACATCAGCGTCAGATATTTGCGTACGCGCGCCCTGTGCTGCTCGTCGAGGGATTCCTGCGCGTCGGTGATGAGGAAGGCCTCGGGCGACACATGATCGCGGCGTGGCCCCTCAGTACCCACCATGACTGCGCTTCGTTCCGTCGAATCCCATGTCTCCACTGTTCCACTTTCGGTTCCTGATTGCACCGACGGGGCAACCGTCGTGTGACGCGCTCGGGCGTGTCTCAGGCCGCGCTGGTGGCCCTGGTCGTCGGGCGTCGTGGGTCACCGTGTCGGAATCGGGCAGTGAGGAGCACAATAGAGCGCATGGCTACCGAAACTATCGAGCGTCCCGACCTCGACGAATGGTCGGACACCAAGACCGACGAGCGGCCCGACGCCGACGCGACGGATCGGGGAGACGACGACAAACCCAAGTTCTTCCACTACGTCAAGAAAAACAAGATCGCCGAGAGCGCGGTCATGGGCAATCACGTGGTGGCGCTGTGCGGCGAGACGTTCCCGGTGACGCGCTCGGCCAAGCCGGGATCGCCCGTCTGCCCCAAGTGCAAGAAGATCTACAACCGGATGCGCAAAGAGTGACGTTTCCTGCCGCAGCCACCGCCGCCCGCTAACGACGTTTGCCGGGCGGCGGTTGCCGTTGAGGTGACGACCGGTCCCGGGGAGTCTGCATGCCATCGGTCGGGGTGTCATACGCGTGGACGTCCGTGTCGGCCTCGGAGCCCGAGTCGCGCGTAGCGTCGTCGGGCTGCTGAGGGGACTTGCGGATCGGCCCGGTGGCCAGTCGCTCGGGAATCGACTTGATGTGGCCGGTGATGTCGGAGGTCTGCTCGTGTACCCAGTGTCGGACGTGCGCGGTGGCAGGGGGTTTGGCCGGCCACAGTGATTGCACCGCGGCATTGAACTCGGCGCCGATCACGATCGCGAAGCCGAGGAAGAACGTGAACAGCAAAAAGGCGATCGGCGTCGCCAGTGCGCCGTAGGTGTATCCGGCGCGTGTGATCGCGGCGAGGTAGATACGCAGCACGTAGCTGGCGATCCAGAAGAAGATCCCGGCGACCACCGCGCCGCCGACGAGCCGATGCCAGGGCAGCGGATTCGGCAGCGCCAGGTGATAGAGCGTCGTGAGGACCCCGAGGAGCAGCAGCGCGACGAACGGGAAGTATCCGTAGTCGATCAGCGCGCTCACACCTCGGTCCCACGAGTCGGGCACGATCTCGTGCAGGTAGTTCGGGCCGAGTGCAACCAGTGGCAGCAGGAACACCGACACGAGCAGGAAGCACACGTACAGCAGGAGCGCGAAGATTCGCTGCCACACCGGATTGCGTACCTCGTGCTGGTCGTGCGCCCGAACGATCGACGCGACGAAACACGACACGGCCGACGACCCGGCCCACAGCGACAGGATGAAGCCGATCGAAATCACTCCGACCCGTCCGCGACCGAGGACGTTGTCGACGGTCGGGGTGATGAGATCGTTGACGACGCTCGTCGAGAACGTGCGTTCCGCGAAGCTGATGATCCGCGACGAGATCACTTCGACGGTGTCGGGACCGAACCACCCGGCGACGTAGCCGACGCTGCCGAGGAGCCCGAGAAGCAGCGGAGGCAGCGACAACGCCTGCCAGAACGCGGCCTGTGCGGCCCAGCCGACGATTCCGTCGTCCCATGCCTTCTTGATCGTGCGCCAGACAACCCGATGGATGTTCGGCAGCACAGGCGGCCCGGGGGCAGACGGCTGGTGCGCCTGCGGATCGTCGGTTCCTTCCGACGCGGCGTCGTCGGTGTCACGCGTCGGCGGAGAGCCACGCGGGGCCGCAGCGGCATCGAGGGCAGGAGAGTCGAGGGCAGGAGTGTCGAGTGTTGGGGAATCGAGCGGCCGCCCGTCGTTTCCCATCGGAAGGTCCATCGACACGGGTGCCGGCCGGCGCGGAGGTCTGCGCGCGCGTTCTCCGAGAGCCGGCGACGGGGTGGCGTCGTCGGTCATCGGAACAGGGTTGCGGCGTGTCGTGGCTATGGGTCCAGCATCCCTGATCGGCGCAGGTTGCGTGCGACACACCCCTTGCCGCGTGTCACAGACCCCATTGCGGCGCTCGCGTCGATCACCCGTGTCTGGCGAAAGCGGCGTCGGCGCGAGCCGCTAAGATCGAGAAGTCCCCTCGGATGAGTGAATGTGTTCCGGCACGGTCCATCTGGCCGAGGGGTTGTTTCTTGCCTTCGCGCCGTCGGGAGCTTTGATTACGTGACTTCTGCCCAATCGCCCGCAACGCCCGCCGGTCCGCCGCTACGCGCCTGGCAGCGACGAGCGCTCACGAAGTACCTCGCGACCAGGCCGACAGACTTTCTCGCGGTCGCAACGCCGGGTGCGGGAAAGACGACGTTCGGACTTCGGGTCGCGCGGGAACTGCTCGACGATCGCACGATCGAACAGGTCACCGTTGTCACCCCGACCGAACATCTCAAGCATCAGTGGGCGCAGGCCGCCGCGCGCGTCGGCATCGCTCTGGACTCCCGGTTCCGCAACTCCGACGGTCAAACCAGCTCCGACTACAACGGTGTCGCCCTGACCTACGCGCAGGTGGCCGCGCACCCGTCCCGGCACCGGGTGCGCACCGAGAATCGTCGAACCCTCGTGATCCTCGACGAGATCCATCACGGTGGCGACGCGAAATCGTGGGGCGACGCGATCCGTGAGGCGTTTTCCGACGCCGTGCGAAGGTTGTCCCTGACAGGAACGCCGTTCCGCTCCGACGACTCACCCATCCCGTTCGTCACGTACGAGCCGGAAGAGGGTGGCGTGCTGCGATCGCGTGCCGACCACACCTACGGCTACGCCGACGCACTCTCCGACGGCGTCGTGCGGCCTGTCGTGTTCCTCGCGTACTCGGGGCAGGCGAGTTGGCGTACGTCGGCGGGGGAGGAGTACACCGCCCGACTGGGAGAGCCACTGTCCGCCGAGCAGACGGCGCGAGCCTGGCGAACCGCGCTCGACGCGCACGGTGACTGGATTCCGTCCGTGCTCCAGGCCGCACACACACGACTCGGCCAGTTGCGTGCGGCAGGCGTTCCCGACGCAGGCGGCCTGGTCATCGCCACCGATCAGACCGTTGCCCGCGACTATGCCGAACTCCTCGAGTCGATCACCGGCCGCAAACCGGTCCTCGTCCTCTCCGACGACCCGAAGTCGACGTCGCGCATCTCGCAGTTCGCCGAATCCGACGACGAATGGATGATCGCGGTCCGCATGGTGTCCGAGGGCGTCGACGTTCCGCGCCTGGCGGTCGGCGTGTACGCGACAAGTGCGTCGACGCCGCTGTTCTTTGCGCAGGCAATCGGGCGTTTCGTGCGCTCGAGACGCCCGGGCGAGACCGCGAGCGTGTTCTTGCCCTCAGTCCCGGTGCTATTGAACCTGGCGAGCCAGATGGAAGCAGAGCGCGACCACGTGCTCGGCAAACCTCATCGCGACAGCGACGGCCTCGACGACGCGCTGCTGATCGATGCCAACAAGCAGAAGGACGAGGCGGGCGAGGAGGAAAAGAGCTTCCAATCGCTGCATGCCGACGCCGAGCTCGACCAGGTGATCTTCGACGGTTCATCGTTCGGTACCGCGACGTTTGCGGGCAGCGACGAGGAATCGGACTACCTGGGACTTCCAGGGCTGCTCGACGCCGACCAGGTGCGCGCACTGCTGCGCAAGAAGCAGGCCGACCAGGTTGCGCAGCGATCGGCGGTGACGCGGATCGTTCCGGCGGCAGACAAGGTGCCGACACAGCAGGCGACGGGCGAGAACCTCCACGCGCTACGAAAAGAACTCAACGGGCTGGTCGCGATGCACCACCATCGCACCGGTAAGCCGCACGGCATGGTCCACAACGAACTACGCAGCAAACTCGGCGGCCCGCCGACGGCGATGGCCACAGCCGACCAACTCCGCGAGCGCATCAAGGCGCTGCGCGCGTGGCGGTGACGCGAGCGCACAAGATCTGAATAGCAGAACGCCCCGGCCACATACGAGTGGTCGGGGCGTTCGCTACGTGTATCGGTCTCTAGACCAGCTCTCCCGCAGACTCTTCGACGGTGGCACTGAGCTCGACGAGTCGGGCCTCGTGCTCGTTGAAGTGGTGGCGGCAGAAGAGAAGCTCGCCGCCCTTGGGCAGGACGGCACGAACCTTTGCGGCTGCGCCACAGCGATCACAGCGATCGGCAGCGGTGAGCGGTATGGAGATCGGGGTTGTGGTGGCGATGTCAGACATTTTCCTCCGTCCCGGTCCGGCGCCGGTGTGGTCGCCTTCCCTTCAGAGCCAACGCATCCGGACGATGCGTCAACCTCACTGTGTCAGACGTTTCGGGGCCTCGTATTGTTCCGCCGGTTTCCCGGGTGTGTCGTCACTCACCGTTTACATCGGTTCGCCGAGGTGCAACACAACTACACGATCCCGTTACGCGAGAGGCGATCTGGCTCACATTTCGATGGTGGTGAGACCTCTGGTGGCTATGGTGCTGCAGTGACGTCACCAACCGACGGACGGACCGTCGAACACCTCATTCATCTGATGTCGAATGCGGACTGGGACGCAGTCCGACACGAATCGGAGCTGCGGCCGTCGTCGCTCGCCGACGTCGGGTTCATCCACCTCTCGACTCCGCAGCAGGTGCACCTGCCGGCCAACCGGTTCTACTCCGGTGAGCACGACCTGCTTGCGTTGCACGTCGAGCCGACACGACTCGACGCCGAGATCCGCTGGGAACCCGGCGTCGCCGGCGATCCGGAATCGATGCTGTTCCCGCACCTCTACGGCCCGCTACCGCTGAGCGCGGTGGTCGACGTCACGAGCTACCCGCAGCAAGCGGACGGCACGTTCGCGCCGTTCGACGAATCAGGTACCTGAACCGCGGCCGTATCGACGGTCAGTCGAGGTAGTCGCGCAGAACCTGCGAGCGGCTCGGGTGCCGAAGCTTCGACATGGTCTTCGACTCGATCTGACGGATGCGCTCACGCGTCACGCCGTAGACCTGGCCGATCTCGTCGAGTGTGCGCGGCTGACCGTCGGTGAGTCCGAAGCGGAGTCGGACGACGCCGGCTTCGCGCTCGGACAGCGTCTCGAGCACCGACTGCAGCTGATCCTGGAGCAGCGTGAAGCTGACCGCGTCGACCGCAACCACGGCCTCTGAGTCCTCGATGAAGTCGCCGAGCTGGCTGTCGCCCTCGTCGCCGATCGTCTGGTCCAGCGAGATGGGCTCACGCGCGTACTGCTGGATCTCCAGCACCTTATCGGGCGTGATGTCCATTTCCTTCGCGAGCTCTTCGGGAGTCGGCTCACGGCCGAGGTCCTGGAGCAGCTCACGCTGGATGCGGCCGAGCTTGTTGATGACCTCGACCATGTGCACCGGGATACGGATGGTGCGGGCCTGATCGGCCATCGCGCGGGTGATCGCCTGACGGATCCACCAGGTGGCATACGTCGAGAACTTGTAACCCTTGGTGTAGTCGAACTTCTCGACAGCGCGGATCAGGCCGAGGTTGCCCTCCTGGATCAGGTCCAGGAACGCCATGCCGCGGCCGGTGTAGCGCTTGGCGAGGGAGACGACGAGACGCAGGTTGGCCTCGAGAAGGTGGTTCTTGGCGCGGTTGCCGTCGCGGGAGATCCAGTTCAGGTCGCGCTTCTGTGCGGTCGAGATCTTCTCGCCGGATTCCATGATCCGACGCAGACGCTCGGTGGCGTACAGGCCTGCTTCGATGCGCTTGGCGAGTTCGACTTCCTCTTCTGCGTTGAGGAGGGCGACCTTGCCGATCTGCTTGAGGTAGGCACGAACCGAGTCGGCGGACGCGGTGAGCTCTGCGTCTTTGCGGGCCTGACGAAGAGCCTCTGACTCTTCCTCGTCCCAGACGAAGTCTCCTGCGGTCTTCGCGTCGGCGTCCTTCGACGCCTTGTCGGCGGGCGGCGCGACCGGGGGAGTGGCTCCGGCGGTCGTCTTCGCGGGAGTCTCGGACTCCTCTTCGGCGTCGTCGTCGGCCGTATCTTCGGCTTCCTCGTCGTCGACCTCGAGATCGTCGTCGTCGATCTCGACGTCTTCGTCGAGTTCCGCGTCGGGGCCGTCGATGTCGTCGATCGAGCCGCCGTCGAGTTCTTCTGCTTCGTTGGCTTCTTCTGCCCCGTCGGCAGGACTCGCGGCCTTCTTGGCCGCCTTCTTCGGAGCGGCTTTCTTGGCCGCCTTCTTGGCGGGGGCCTTGCGAGCTGTGGCCTTCTTGGCCGCCTTCTTGGCGGTCTTCTTTGCCGTTGGCTTATCTGCAGCCGGGGCCGACGTCGTCGTCGAATCCTCGGCTTCGGCGTCGCTCTGGCGGGTCTGGGTGGCTGCCACGTACAACCTTTCCGAACACAATCTGACACGCTGATTCACAGCGGAGAACCGCTGCGGATCGGGCTGGTTTCTCGGTGCATCGTCACCGGTGGAAGCCATTGTAACGACAACATCACCCCGAATGGTCCAAGAAGGTCAGCAAGGTCCTCGATGAGTACGAGGCACTGTTCTGGCCGTCGTTGTTCATCGCGGGCGGCGGCATCAGCTGCAAGGCCGACAAGTGGATTCCGTACCTCACGAACGAGACCAAAGTGGTTCCGGCGACCCTGCAGAACACGGCCGGAATCGTGGGAGCCGCGATGGCCGTCGATCAGGGTCTCAAGCCCTGATCCCGTCGACGTCGCAGCGATCTCGTAGCGCCCGCCCGCGGGGGCCCCCCCGGGGGGTCCCCCGCGGGCGGACCGCGTTTGGGCCAACGGCGGGCCCCCGGGGTTTTCGCCTTCGGGGGTTGTGTTGGGTTAGAATCG
>NZ_LZMI01000125.1:0-12736 GCF_001665475.1 Gordonia sp. 852002-51296_SCH5728562-b
GCCCGCCTACTCTGGCGGTGCCACACGGGTGGGGAATTCAGATGAGCATCACTGGGGAATTTCGATGAGCGCCGTCACGGTCGCTGGTTGCCGTGAGGCTGAGGCATCGTTGCTCCTCCATTGGGTTGATGGGACGTTCCGTCGGCGCCTTCTGAATCAAGATCAGCGCCAACGGATTTCAACCTAGGAACCGAACCTTGGGATGCGATGGTCAAGTCGCTGTCAAACGGCTGGACATAGCGAAACGGCCACGCCCGAGGTGGGCGTGGCCGTTTCGATTGGTGTCTGATCAGCGGGAGTGGCGTCCCGAGTCGCCGGGGTTGTCGCCGGGGAACTGCGATCCCGGAGGCGGGTAGCTGCTCGGCGGGTAGTTGCCGGGCGGGGGATAGTTGCCCGGAGCCGGGTTCGGCGTCGGGTAGCCGGGTTGCGGTGCACCCGGGCCGCCTGCCGGGTAAGTCGGCGGGTTCTGCTGCGGCTGCCCGGAAGGCGCCTGATACGACGGTGGGTTGCCGTAGGTCGACGGCGCCTCGTACGGGGCCTGAGAAGCCGGCGGCGGCGTCGTGAGGCGCTGGGTGGGCGGTGCTGCGTCGAGTCGACCGGACGGGTAGGCGTCGGAGGACGGCGAATACGTGTCGGGGGAATCGGAAGCTCCCGAACCGGATGAGCCATCGTCACCTCCGCCCGAGTCGCTGAGATGGTCGGGGAGATCCTTCTCCGCCTCGGCCTTGGCCTTCGACACGCTGTCGGGATCCATGAGGTCGCGGATCTCGGTGAGCAGCGCAACCTCGGTGACCTCGGCCTTCTTGCCGAAGCCGCCGAGCTCGGCGAGCTTGTTGTACGGAACGATGATCAAGAAGTAGATGACAGCGGCGATGATCAGGAAGTTGATGACCGCCGTGAGCACTCCACCGATGTTGACGAACGTCGACGACTTGCCGCTGACCAACTCGAATCCGAGGCCGTCTGCCTCGTTCGGGCTCCACGGGATGGTGTTGATGATCGGCTTGATGATGCCGTCGGTGAAAGCCGTGACAATTGCGGTGAAGGCCGTGGCGATGATGACCGCTGTGGCCAGATCGACCACGTTGCCCTTCATGATGAAATCCCTGAAACCCTTGAGCACTTTCCGGTCCTCTCATTCGGTCGGTGGTACGTGCCTGTGGCGAGGTACTGACGGAATCTGCTCAGTGGTGCACAGTCCGTTCTTCGTGATGTTAGTGGAGTTGGGCATGCGCGTTGCGGAACCAAACCATGTTGTGTCTGTGCAATGAATCTTCGACGCTGTGCAACGAATCGCGAAACCACACGTCAATGCACTATTACGGCCAGTGCGACGTCGAGTCCGGCCGCCGCGACGCGGAGTGCCGATTTCTGGTCCATCGCGAGTACAACGGGCGCCGAAGCCTGATTTCGCGCTGCGAGACCACTTGACGCGGGCCGTTCGGTACCCAGAGCGACAACGGCACGCTTGGCGAGTACATCGGCCTCCGGCCCCACGACGTCGACCACATCGCCCGCTCGCAATAGCGCCGATACGGCGTCGTCGGAAAGGCGTACAGGGACGAGGCGGGCATCGGCCGACCCGGTCAACTGTTGCGGCAGCCGGGATGAGAGGAGCCGTGCGTCGGTGAGAATCTCGCCGGCCCGGACCATGCCGGTCACCGTCTTGCCTGCGCCGTCGCGCGACATTCGCAGTGCGCCCGCAGGCACCATGCCGCCGGCAACCCGACGCACGACGAGATCGCTTGCGGCCAGTTCGGTTCCCGGCAGCAGGTCGTGGGCGGCGACCATCACCGGCTCGTCGTCGTGCTCGGCCCCGCCGAGGACGGCAATACCCAGCGCAGCCACGACGAGCAGTGCGGCAGCGGAACGTCGAATAAACAGCGACCTCGCCCAACCCGGACGCACGGCAGCTCCCAGGCGGTCGACGAGGCGCGGGCTGAGACGGTCTCCACGGGCTGTTCGCATGCGCGGAAGGTAGCCGCAGGGATGCCGCTGGAACCGGCCCCGCGGCAGGTTGTGGACAACACCGCGATCTGCGGCCGACTGTGGATAACTCGACGCCGCGCGGGACCGACCTACACCGACGTTGACGCGCCGCCTGACCAGCACGAGTGGTGCCGCGGCCGCTCGTCGGGGAGAATGGTCCTCGGTGTGCCGGGAAGTCTGGTCGGCAACCCGGACCTTGATCCGGGTTCGTATTCGACCCGTCTCGGCCTTGGCGCCGGGATCGTCCGACAGGATTATTCATGCCCGCAGAGAGCTCATTTGATGGGCGCCCACCCGCCCGTGAGCGCTTGCGCCGCCACCTATCCCTCGACACCACCAGCGGCATGCTGCTGCTCGTCAGCGCGGCCGTTGCCGTCATTCTGGCGAACTCGCCGTGGCGGGATGCATACCACGACTTCCTGGCCTACGAGATCGGTCCGGAGTCGCTGCACCTGCACCTGTCGCTTGGTGAGTGGGCCGCCGACGGTCTGCTCGCGATCTTCTTCTTCGTCGTCGGCGTCGAACTGAAGCAGGAGTTTGTCGCCGGAAGCCTGCGCGATATGCGATTGGCGGGGGTGCCGATCGTCGCTGCCGTGGCCGGAATGGTCACGCCCGCACTGTGTTACGTGGCGGTCGTCGGGACTCTTGATCCAGAAGCGTTGCGCGGCTGGGCAATTCCTACCGCCACCGACATCGCGTTCGCGCTCGCCGTCCTGGCGATCTTCGGACGTGGTCTGCCGCTGGCGCTGCGTACGTTTCTGCTCACGCTCGCGGTTGTCGACGACCTCCTCGGAATCACCGTGATCGCAGTCTTTTACACCGACTCCATCAACTTCGTGATGCTCGGCTGCGCGCTGTTGGCCATCGCGGCGTTCGGGGTCGTCGTGCGTCTGTCACGCGCGTATCGGTGGTTGTTGCTGCCGTTGGCTGTGGTCGCCTGGGCGTGCATGCACGCCTCCGGGGTGCACTCGACGGTCGCCGGTGTGCTGCTCGGCCTCGTCGTGCCTGCACTGACGATCCGCGGTGAGCAACTGCCGCGCACCGAGCAACTCGACGAGGCGGTGCGCCCCTGGTCGGCGGCGGTGGCGTTGCCACTATTCGCCTTCGCTGCCGCAGGAGTCTCACTGGTCGGAGCAGACGAGCCGTTGATCCAGCCGGTCTCGATCGGGATCGTGCTGGGTTTATGTGTCGGCAAGATGGTCGGCGTACTCGGCGCCACGGCGCTCATGACCCGGTTCACACCCCTACGACTTCCCGATGCCATCGGATTGCGCGACCTCATTCCGGTGGGGATGCTCACCGGAATCGGCTTCACGGTCGCCCTACTCATCGCGGAGCTCTCTTTCGAAGAGGGCGCACATGCCGCACCCGCCAAGGGGGCGATCCTCGTGGGGTCGCTGATCGCGGCGGGCGCGGCCGCTGTTCTGCTGCGTTGGAATGCGCACAAGACCCGTGATCCGGACATGAATCGCGACGGCGTCGTCGACTCCGATCTCGACGTCATCGGGGGTTGAGCGCACTCACCGCGGCGCAGGGCGACGTCCGGTTTGGCACTCGGAATGTACGAGTGCCAGAGTTGGTTAGAATCAGTGGCGAATCACTAAAGTCTTCGGAGGTACCGGTGCCCACTTACTCGTATGCGTGCACGGAGTGCGACAACAAGTTCGACATTGTTCAGTCGTTCTCCGATGACTCGTTGACCGAATGCCCGCAGTGCTCAGGGCGTCTGCGCAAGCTGTTCAACTCGGTCGGCATCGTGTTCAAGGGCAGCGGCTTCTACCGCACCGACTCCCGCTCGGGTTCGTCGAGTTCCGAAGCGGCGTCGTCGAGCAGCAAATCCGACGGCGGTTCGTCGTCGGAGAGTTCTTCGAGCAGCAGCTCGTCGTCGGATAGTTCCTCGTCGAGCAGCAGCGGTTCGAGCACGTCGTCGAAGAGCGAGTCCAAGAGCAGTGCCGCTGCGTCCTCCTGACTCCTGGCTGAGTTCGGAACCTAGCTGAGTCTCCGAAATCCCCCCGCGGGCGTGAGAGCCCACCCGACCGGGACGTCGTAGTTGCCCGACGGTAGAGCGTCGACGACCTCGTCGTCGTAGACGACGGCGACGAGCTCAGCAGAGCTCCCGATCAGTGTTCGGTCGTAGTAGCCCGCGCCGCGGCCCAGCCGAACCCCTGTCTTGTCCACCGCGAGAGCGGGCACAAGCACCACCGACGCCGCGTGTACGGCGTCTGTGCCGAGTCGTTCGCCCGACGGCTCGAGCAGCCCCCAGCGTCCTGGTTGAAGTGTTGTCGCGCCGTCGTAGCGGACCCAGTCCAGCGGAGCCGGGTCGCCATCTGGGACGATCGGGACCAAGACACTCACGCCACGGTCGATGAGTGCGTCCAGCATCGCCGGTGATCCCGGCTCGGTGCCTATCGGGACGTATGCGGCCACGGTGACGTCGTATTCGAGTCGGAATGGTGCGGCGTAGATCCAGTCGGCGAGGTCACCTGCGGCTTGCTCGCGTGCGAACGGCGACATGTCGCGTCGCTTGGCCGAGATCTCCTCGCGCAACTGATTCTTGAGGGTGGGCACCGCGACCTCCGCCTTTCTGCACACCTGCACCTGCACTCGCCCGCTCTGCATTCGAACTGTAGCGCCCCAAAGTGACGTGTACCGCAACGCGCGCGTCCACCGGTCAGGTGATCCACAAGACTTTGCGCGGACGTCGTCAGACTCCGACATTAGGGTGTCGGTATGACGTCCAGCGTGAGCAAGGCGAGCACCGACGAATTCAGCGAGTACTCGTCTGTACCGAACACCCCGCCTATCCCGAGAACCGCGGTTGTGCCCGCAGCCGGTCTCGGCACGAGATTCCTGCCCGCGACCAAGACCGTCCCCAAAGAGCTGCTGCCGGTCGTCGACACACCGGGCATCGAGCTCGTGGCCGAAGAGGCCAAGTCGGCAGGCGCTGAGCGGCTGCTGATCATCACGTCGCCGGGCAAAGACGGGGTGGTCGCGCACTTCGTCGAAGATCTCGTTCTGGAGAACACGCTGGCCACGCGGGGTAAGGCGGCCATGCTCGCCAAGGTGCGCAAGGCGCCGTCGTTGCTCGAGGTCGCCTCGGTCATCCAGGAGAAGCCTCTCGGTCTCGGCCATGCGGTCGGTTGTGTCGAGCAGTACCTCGACGACGACGAAGACGCCATCGCGGTCCTCCTTCCCGACGACCTCGTGCTTCCGGGCGGTGTCCTCGAGGTGATGGCCCGCACGCGGCAGCGTCGAGGCGGTTCGGTGCTGTGCGCGATCGAGGTGCCAGAAGACCGGATCAGCGCCTACGGCGTGTTCGACGTTGAGGAGTTGCCCGACGCCAACAATCCCAATGTGATGAAGCTCAAAGGCATGGTCGAGAAGCCGGAGCCGAAGGACGCGCCGTCGAATCTCGCGGCCGCCGGACGCTACATCCTCGACCGAAAGATCTTCGACGCGCTGCGTCGCATCAAGCCCGGCGCCGGTGGCGAGCTGCAGCTCACCGACGCCATCGCGCTGCTGATCGAAGAGGGCGAACCCGTGCACGTCGTCGTCCACAAGGGCACCCGTCACGACCTGGGCAACCCCGGCGGCTACCTGAAAGCTGCGGTCGATTTCGCACTCGACCGCGACGACTACGGACCCGACCTGCGCGAATGGCTCGTCGCGCGACTGGCAGCAGACTGAACCGACGCCGTCCGACTCGACGTCGGCTCAGCGCGCCTGCGTCACAGATAGGGGCACTGCCGCTAACGTCATTGCCTGACGTGTGTCCGGCGAGGCGATGAGGTGAGATGCGGTCCGTCGAAGATCATCTGACGCTGGTGACCGCTGCGGCGGTGGCTCCGCGGCCGGTACGGGTGGCCATCTCCGAGGCGCAGGGATTGATGTGCGCCGAGGAGGTCGTCACCGAGCGACCGATGCCCGGTTTTGACCAGGCCGCCATCGACGGGTACGCCGTGCGGGCCGTCGATGTGGCGCTCGCCGGAGCGTCGGCTCCCAGCGATCCCGACGAGTTCGACGAATTCGACGCAGGCGGTGCCGAATTGGTCGACCTCGAGCCCGGTGAGCCGATGATCGTGTCGCTTCCCGTGGTCGGCGAGGTTGCGCCGGGTGCGCGTACCCCGACCAGACTTCAGCCGCGGCAGGCGGTACGCGTCGAGACGGGCGCCCCGATGCCGACGCTCGCCGATGCCGTGGTGCCCCTGCGCTGGACCGACGGTGGCGATCAGAAGGTCAAGGTCGGGCACGGTGTCGACAGCGGCGACTACGTTCGACGAATCGGCGACGACGTCCAGCCCGGCGATGTCGCGGTCCGTGCCGGATCGATCATCGGCCCGGCGCAGGTCGGATTGCTCGCGGCGGTCGGTCAGTCGCGCGTGCTGGTTCATCCCAAACCTCGACTGTCGGTGATCTCGGTGGGCAGCGAACTCGTCGACATCGATCGCACTCCCGGCCCCGGCCAGATCTACGACGTGAACAGCTACTCCCTGGCGGCCGCCGCCCGTGATGCCGGTGCCGATGTGAACCGGGTAGGACTCGCCGAACGCGAGTCGTCGCGACTGCGCGAAGTGGTTGAGGCGCAACTCATTCGATCCGAGATCGTCGTGATCTGCGGCGCGGTGGGCGGAACGGCCTCGCGGGCGATCGCCGACGCCCTGGCCGACCTCGGCGACCTCGAGATCGCGCGAGTCGCGATGCATCCGGGCTCGGTGCAGGGCTTTGGCCGACTCGGCCGCGATGAGGTGCCGACGTTCCTGCTGCCCGCCAATCCGGTGAGCGCGCTGGTCACGTTCGAGGTCATGGTGCGGCCGCTGATCCGGATCGCGCTGGGCAAGCGACAGCCGATGCGACGCGTGATCACCGCACGGACGATCGGGCCGATCGCGTCCGTTGCGGGCCGCAAGGGATATCTGCGCGGCCAGTTGATGCGCGACGAGAAGTCGGGGGAGTACCTGGTGCAGGTGCTCGGGGCGTCGCCAACGGGATCGTCGCATCTGCTGGCCGAGCTCGCTGACGCGAACTGCCTGATCATCGTCGAGCCGGACGTCGAGGAGTTGGGTACGGGAGACGAGGTCGAGGTCGCGTTCCTCGCTCAGCGCGGATGAGTGCGTGCGTGGTGCTTCTCCGAATCCACGCATATGCGCGAGCAGGTCACGCGACAACATTCACCGAATAGACTCACTGGCGTGTTCAGATGGTTGAGCGGTGTTCCGGCCAGTCCCGGGTGGCCGGCGACGTTGGGACCATTGCTTTCTCGTGGTGGAGCGGTGACCGTGCGTCCGGTGCGGGTTCGTGATGCCAAGAGCTGGAGCGACCTTCGCATCCGCAACCAGAACTCGCTACTGCCGTGGGAGCCGACCGGAGTCGGCAGTTGGGCCGATCGGCATCAGCCGGCGTCGTGGCCACCGCTGTACGCGATCCTCAAATCCGAGGCCAGGCGCGGCACCATCCTGCCATTCGTCATCGAACTCGACGGCGCATACGTCGGACAGCTCACCGTCGGCAACATCCAACGCGGAGCTGTGCGGACCGCGTGGATCGGATACTGGATCGACCAGGCGCACTTCGGTCAGGGAATCGCCACTGCCGCAGTCGCTTTGGGCGTCGACCATTGCTTCGGTCCGGTGGGGCTGCATCGCCTGGAGGCGACGGTACAGCCGTCGAACGGGGCGTCGCAGGCGGTGTTGACCAAGCTCGGATTCCGGCACGAAGGTCTTCTCGAACGCTATATGGACGTCAACAAGCGGTGGCGCGACCACAACCTGTTCGCCCTGACTGCCGAGGAGGTTCCCGAAGGGGCCGTCGAGCGTCTGGTGCGCTCGGGGCGCGCGAACTTCTTGCAGGGCTAGTTCTCGTTGCCTGTCTGGGCGACCTGTCCTTCTGCGTAGGGTTGCCGTATGGCTGAGTCATCGGGGTTGCTCGAGATCGTGGTGCGCGGACACGCGCGCGACAGTTATCCGCCCGAGCGTGCGCTGCTCTCGCTCAGCATCGACTTCTCGGGCTCGAACCGCGAGGCCGTCTACACCGACGCTGTCGAGGTGCAGGGACGGATCGTCGGGTCGCTGACCTCGCTCGAGGCACGGGCCGCGGTGTCGACGTGGCACAGCGAGTCGGTGCACGTCTGGTCGTATCGAGCGGTCGATGCGAACGGTAAGCCGCGAGAACTGCTGTACGTCACGAAGATTCGCGTGACCACTGAGTTCGTCGACTTCGACGAACTCAATGCGTTCATCGACGCCTGGGCGACGGTCGAGGGTGTTGACGTCGGTGGCGTGCGTTGGGATGTCACGCGCGAGGGGCGGGCCCAGCATGAGAGGGAACTTCGACGTCGCGCGGTCGACGATGCGGTGGCAAAGGCGCAGGCGTACTCCGACGCGGTGGGTCGGGGCGAGGTGCGGGCTGTGCAGCTCGCCGACCCGGACATGCTGTCGAGTGGACCCGAACGGATGGCTCGGGTGACATTCGCGGGCGCGCCCGCTGACGCGCCGACGTTGGAGTTGCGGCCCGAGGACATCGACATCGAGGTCTCGGTGGACGCGCGATTCGTCGCGGGATAGCCGCTGGGAGTGCCGGTAAGCCGGCGGACGGGGCGGCTGAGAAAGCCATATGAATCGCTTCAATCTGGCGGGAGCTCGGCGCGTCTGCGCAGTTCGCGCAATGGTCGCACCTAGATTATTGGGTGGTCCGGTGTAACCAGAGTGATTGAAGGGAGAGGTCGAATGCCGAATTCCGTGCTGTGGGTCTGCCTCGTCGTGGTGTGGCTCTTCGTCCTCGTTCCCATGGTCATCAAGGGTCGACCGCAGATGCGCAAGTCGACGGAAGCCGCGCGCATGACGCGCCTTCTTCACCGCGGCGGCACCAAGACCCGCACCTCGACTGCTCGACGCTCGGCCGGTGCACATCCCCACGACCCGTCGTGGACGTCGCGGCGCTCGTCGCGTTCCACAAGCAGCACTGCGACAGCGCTTCTCGACAAGACCGAGTCCGACGACGAGACGTCGTCCGAATCCGACACCGACGACGCTCCGACGTCGCGGAAGGCGACCACCACCAAGCGCGCAACCGGAGCGAAGGTGCACGCGCCCAAGGCGGAGTCGGACGTCGAGGCGAATCTCGACGCAGAGGATGTCGACGCCGAGGATCCTGACGCCGACGATGCCGAGACGTCCGACGAGAGTGTCACGCTCACCGGCGAACTGGTCGATGCTGACGAGGTTGAGGCCGAGGAGGCTGCGGACACCGAGGACTCTTCAGATGTCGTCGACGCCGAGGTCGAGGATGCCGAGGCTGAGGCCGAAGATGCTGAGCTCGAGGATGATTCGGACGTCGAGGATGAAGCCGAATACGACGACGATCTCGAGTACGACGACGACCTCGACGATGAGTTTGAGGACGACGAGTACGAGGACGACTACGACGTAGAAGACGACAGCTCGGACGACGACTACGACGCGGACGGCGAGTACGAGGACGACGTCGAAGATGAGTACGACACAGACGATTACGACGAAGAAGATGAATACGACGCGGAGGATGCGGACGACGACTACCTCGACGAGGTAGACGGCTACGAGAACCCCGTGCCGCGCGACAAGCGTTCCGCCGCAGCACAAGCCGAGCCGACGCACGTCGTCGAACGTGGTCGCACACGTGATGCTCGACGTTCGGGTACGTCATTTGACGAGCAGGACAGGAAGATTCGCTACCGCGAGCGTCAGCGCGTGGCCATCGCGCTGCTGACGTTGGTGGTCATCTCGATCGCGCTCGGAGCCTTCCTGGGACTCATCGGTTGGATCGCCACCGGGATCACCGTCGTGATGCTCTTTGCCTACTTGGCATACCTGCGTAGCGCGGTCCGCAACGAGCAGCGGCTACGTGCTCAGCGGGCAGCTCGTGTGGCGCGTCAGCGTCGCCAGGACGAGGAGCGTCGACGTCGCGAGATGGCTGCGCCGCAGTTCGTCCCGGTGGCCGAGCCCGCACCTCAGATGCGTAGGCCCGGCGGAGCCGTCGTCGTCGAAATCGACGACGAGGACCCGATTTTCGATCACATCCCGCCGTTCCAGCGGCGTCGTGTCATGCGTGAGGACGAGGAGTTCCGTCGGGCTGCTGCCGGCTGACGGTGATCGCTTCCGGGTGGTTCTTGATCCACTTGCTTGCGTCGGTGACGGCGTGGCAAAGCGCAACGCGCTCACCGACATACGTCACCGGGGCGCCGACAACCGGTATGTAGCCGAGCATTCCGAGGAGCTTGGGAGGGCCGGGTCGACGATCGAGTTCGTCGTTGACCTTGCGCAGGATCTGCGCCACCTCCCAGAGCCCACCGATCACCGACCATCCGCGACGCTTGTTTGTTGACGACGTGTCGTCGAAGGGGTCGGTGTTCGCCGCGGCGTCGGAACTCAGTTCTCGACCGCTCAGCACCGAAGCAAGCAGTCGGACTTGGTCTTTGCGGTCGGTGACGCCGTACTCGCGAGCGATCGCGATGAGCACGATGGCCTGGTTGGCGTAGCCGAGAGCGCTGGTGAGCGGCAGAGCTTTGGCCCACGCGCCGAAGACTCCGGGGTAGGAGACCGCAATCGTGTTGAGCGCGCCTACGCGATCGACCCACCACTTGCCGCGCTCCTTGATCGACAGCTCCGACCATCCTCGCGTGCCCGGCCAATCGGCGACATCGAAACCACGTGCAACGATGTGTCGGAGCTTGTCGAGGCGAGAACGGTCCCCCGGGTCGTCGTCGAATGTGCTTGCCTTGATTCCCAGCGGATCCGAGGAGGAGAGTGCATCGAGGATCGGGTTGATGATGGCGACCGCGCGGTCGATGGCGGTTGCGAGCTCTTTATCGGACATTGTGGCCACGCGCCGAGGGTATCGGAGCGGTGTCGACATCCGGCTTGTCGCCACGACGACCAGGCGTGTGTGAGCTTGCGCGCGGCGGCTGCTAGAGTGACCTACGGCTGATCACGCAGTGGTCACCCGGGGCTATGGCGCAGTTGGTAGCGCGACTCGTTCGCATCGAGTAGGTCGGGAGTTCGATTCTCCCTAGCTCCACCAGAAGCAGCAGAGTAGACGGCCTTTCCGGCATCGCCGAAGGGGCCGTCTTTCTGTGTGCTCACCCGGATCCAGTACATGGCGCACGTCGCCTGTGACGTACTTGCGCCGCACGTAGTGGCGTCGGGTGAGCTCCGAAGACGTATGACCGAGCTGATCGGCCGCCGCCTCCATCCCGATCTCATCGGCGAGCAGCGTGGCCACCGTTCTGCGAAACGTCTTCGGCGTGACCCACTCGAACCTGTCAGAAGGGCCGCCCGGACGACGGCCGCAGCCTGCTATCCCGACCAGGGAACACCAGGCCCAGCTCTTCGCCAGCGGCGTCGGGTGTTACGTGTGACTCAGCAGTCGCCCACCGTGTCGACCGGATTCGAGGGGCGGGGCGCGGCTTCACGTCGACGTCGTAGCCGGGATTGTCGGATGACCGCGCGATGATCGTGCAGTAACCAGCTCCGGTCGGTTGCGCTGACCTCCACTGATCGCCACACGACAGTACATCGAAGCCGCCGATCACCTCGGCGGAATCTTCAACTCGTGGGGCGTGCATCCACATGATCATGTCCGGATTCTTCGCTGGGTCTTTCAGGTCCGCGTCGGTCGAATTGCAGGCGTCGCCGACGACGCTATGGCTGTCGTCGTCGACTGCGCGTCAGCGCCGCCGTCATCTGATCCACAACCGCCGACGAGAACGCTCACCGCGACAGCTACACCTACTGCCGCGATCACCCGACGAATCATGATCCGGGACTCTACAGCCGTGTGGTGACAGTCGCCTCCAAATCATCTACAGCCACCCTTACCCACCCGAAACCCGCGAACTCGGGCATATCGAGCGGACTGCACTATTCGCTGACACTCCGGCGACCAGCGGCGTTGTCGCTGAACAGAATTGCCGAGAGTCGGCGGCACGGCGGTTCGCATCGGATAGGTCGGGAGTTCGATTCTCCCTAGCTCCACAAGCTGGACAGGTAAGGGTATGTACTCGAACCGATAGTCTGTTTTGCCCTGCCGCCGTGAGTGATCGGCTGTTAGATCGACTCTCCTGCTTCTGATGCTATTGGCGGAAGATGCCTGCCTTAGGGCTCCTCAGGCTGTCACGAGGGGTTCTTGAATCTCGGCGTTCTGGAAAATCAATGGATGTGTCGCGGACTCTGAGGGTATATTCAGGTTGTCGAGCAGCTTCGCCGGTAGCGAAGCCAGCGTCAGCTTTCTCTCTCATGACTGCAGTGCATCGCCCGTAGCGATGCACATGACGTCGTACCCGTAGAAACTACTTTGAGGATCCTCGTGACCAGTGAATTTCCGGCGGTAGCGCCGGCTTTCTACGTGCAGACCACAGTTGGCAAGGCCAAGTTATTCATCGGAGAGTTCGGTTCGCTCTCGACGTAGCTCACGCCACTTGCGACAGTGAACGCAGGAAGTGGAGTTGATGTCGACCAAGTGGTTCGTGCGCTGGAACGAGCCGCTTGGACTGGCGATCGCGCACTTTGGGAGGCGATCACAACAGTGCTTCCGAATCCCGTGGTTCTCGCTTGTGAGCAAGCGTTGGCAGCGATGCCGCCGCCAGCCCGATTGGCCATAGGAAGCGACGCGAGGCCGCTTACAGTGCTGACATCGTCGGGGCTGGTGCACGAGTAGGTGACATCTGATCTGGCTTGCCCTGCCGGGCGGCCTGGAAGGATGCCAGCTGTGCCCA